>NZ_JBEXTZ010000053.1:0-55739 GCF_040614195.1 Amycolatopsis sp. NPDC006125 | reverse complement strand
GCGCGGCCGCCGGCCGCGCAGCAGGGCGCGGCGTTCGCGTTCGGTGAGCCCGCCCCATACCCCGAACCGCTCCTTGCGCGCCAGGGCGTAGGCCAGGCACGCGGCCCGCACCGGGCAGGCCGCGCAGCGTTGCTTGGCCGCGGCTACCGTCTCGGCGGCCTGCCCGCCCGGGTCGGGAAAGAACACCTCCGGCGCCGCGTCGTCGCGGCAGGCGGCCCGGTCGCGCCAGGCCAGCTCATCCCGGTCGACGTCCAGGTCAGCCCAGGACACCACCGGCGTCCGAGGGCGCCGCGGGACCGCGATCGCGGTGAGCGTCCGGAAGGGACGGTCAGGGGCGAGAGTGCGGGGTGTGGGCATCAGGCAGCCTCCGGCCTTGCGTGGATAGCGTGATGGTGGGCAAGGATCAGGCGCCCTAGGTGTTCGGCGGCGGCGGGGACGACGGCGTTTCCGAGGGCGGCAAGGCGGTCCATCCGGGCGGGAATCCCATCAGCCACTCGACCCACTCTGGGTTCAGTTCGCCAGTGCTCCCGCGCTGCCCGACCGCGTCGGTCAGCTCGATGGACGCATTGGCGTGCCGAGGGGTGGGACTGCACCTGGCGTGGGCAGGGCGGCGTCCGAGCCAGGCGGTAGGTGTGGGCCAGGCCGAACAGGCGCTGCCGCAGGTGTGGGGCACCCACGGAGCAAGCGCTGAGCGTGCCGACGCGGCAGCGGTACCCGAGACGATCGAGGTCAGCGAGAACAGTGCTGAGTCCTCGGGTGCGCAGACCGGGCACGTTCTCCCAGAGCACCCAGTCGGGGCGGAGGCCGGCGATGACGTCGGCCATCGCCGGCCAGAGCCAGCGTTCATCAGCTTCGCCGCGGCGGCGCCCGGCGGTGCTGACGGGCTGGCAGGGGAACCCGCCGACGACGAGGTGGACGCGGGGTCGTGGCCGGGAGTGCCACCAGGCGACGGTGGTGCGGACATCGTCATGCTGCTCAGCTTCCGGGAAGTGGTGGGCAAGGATGGCGCGGCAGAACGGGTTCAGTTCGACCTGGCCGACGGTGGTCATTCCGGCGCGTTCGAGACCGAGGTCGATGCCGCCTATGCCGGCGAAGAGGGACAGCACGTTTAACGTCACGCGGCCTCCTTGCGGCGGACGGGGTTGCGGGAGCCGGCGGTGAGCCCGGCATCGACGACGCGGGCGACTTCGGCGTCGGTGGGTGGCCAGTGCTCAGGGCCGATGAGGGTCTGGCCGGCGGCGATCAGCTCGGCGCGGGCGGTGGCGTGGTCGATCAGCCCCGCGCCGACCTTGCGGCCAATGGTGTAGGCCGCCGACGCCAGCGTCTCGTTGTGCCGGCCCGCCTCCGCGGCGCGGACGCGGTCGCACTCGCCGCGCAGCGCGGCGGCACCGTAAGCCGACGGGTTGCTCGCGCGCAGCGCCACCGGCCGGGACGTCGCGGTCGGGGTGGCCTTCTCGGTGCAGACCTGCACGAGCCACGCGGGCAGCTCGACCGGGTCGCGCTCGTCGGCCAGTTCGTAGCCGCCCTGCTCGGTGACCGAGCCGGGGCCCACCACGTACCCGCCCCCGGCGCGGGTGTCCACCCGCGGGCAGAGCTGGCCCTGACTGTTGCGCAGCCGGACTCCAGGCGGGGCCTGGAAGTACAAGTGCCGCCCACCCGAGGGCGTGGTGACGGTGAAGGTGTCCGGCAGCGGCCCGCCGCGCTGCTCGGCCAGAGCAGCCAGCGCGGCCGCCCCGTCCGGGCCGCTCTCCCCGGCCTTGGGCATGTCGAGGTCGACGACCACCAGGTGGGCGGGACCGGTGGCTACGGCGATGTTCCAGGTGTCGGCGGCCCACGCGCGCCGGATCCGGTCCGGGTCGGTGGTGGCCCGCTGCTCCCAGTTCTTGATCGCAGGCTGCCGCTTGGTCCCGGGCCGCAGCGGGAACACCGGCCAGCCCATCCCGGCCAGGAACAGCGCCCACTCCGCCAGCGGGCTCTCGGTGGTCATCGGGCACCTCCGTTCGGGCAGCGGGCGAGTACGGCGGCGAGCGCGTCGTGCTCGGCCTGATCGACCGAGAGCCGGTAGCGGGTCTTGATCTCGACCCAGCGGACCGCGTAGCCGCACCGATCCCGCTCCGGGAGCCAGCGCGCCGGGTCCTGGTCCCCTTTGGACCGGTTCGCGCGGGCGGTCGCAACGACCAGGACGTCCGGGTCGTTGGCGTAGCGCTCCCGTTCCGCGCGGGACCACGTGCGGGGGCCGACGCGGCGGCCGTTTTCGATGCGGCCGGAGCGTGCGACCTCGGCCAGCGGCACGAGGTGGTCAATGTCCAGCTTGGACGCGTCGGCGACGGTCACCCCGTCGTAGGGGCTGACCCAGGTGCCCGTGATCGGGCGGCACTGCTCGTCGGCGCGCACGCCCTGCCCTTGGTCGAGCAGGGCTTGTTCGCGGGCGTTGCAGGTGCCGTGCACGGTGGACCAGTGCGGCCAGTCGTCGCGGTTGTAGTGCGCGCCGGTGTCCTCCGGCGCGATCGGGAGCTCGGCCAGGCTGGCGCTCGCGGCGGGCGGTGCGGCGCTGGTCGCGGTGCTGCCGGGGATTTCGCAGGCGGTTGTGGTGGCGAGCAGCGCGACGGCGAGCAGCGCTGCGGGCAGGGTGCGGGTAGACATCGAACCTCTTCCTGAGCGAGCGGTGTGGGGGGCTGCCGGGCCGCGCGGAGGCGGGTGTCACGCGCGGCCCGGCAGCAGCGCAGGGGGCGGCGGCTACAGCGCGGAGCCGGGCAGCCTGCCGCGGGCGGCGAGCCGGAGCGCGGCGCGGTGGATGCGGGACCATTTGCGGTCGACCAGTCGCTCGGTGGCGCGGCGGGCGCGGTGTTCGCTGATGCCGGTGCCGCGTGCGGCGGCGTGGAACTCGCGCAGGTCGCCGGGGCTGGCGGCGCGGCAGACGCGGCGGGCGCGGGAGAGGCTGTAGCCGTGCTCGGTGAGGAAGCGGGCGTTGGCTTCCTGCCCGGCCAGCAGCATCACCAGCCAGCCCATCAGGTTGCCTTCGCGTGGGCCGTCTTCGGCGATCTCGGTGTAGCCGGTGCTCCCGTCGCGGGAGAGGACGACTTCGCGCACGGTGCCGCCGGCGAGCAGGTGCGCCACGGCGTGCCCGGCTTCGTGGTGGGCGGTGGTCAGCCGCCGGAATTCGTGCTTGTCCGCAGACATCGAGGTGTCCTTCCCGGCGGGGGTCAGAGCGCGGAGCCGGAGAGGTGGCCGCGGCTGTAGAGGCGGTGGGTGGCGCGGTCGATGCGGCTCCAGTGCCGCCGCACCAGCGAGCGGGTGCGGGAGCGGATCCGGCCTTCGGACAGGCCGGTGTGTTTGCGGAGCTGGCGGACCTCGCGCAGGTCGTGTTCGGAGGAGCCGGCGGCGGCGCGCAGGGCGGAGCCGAACCAGTAGCCGGCGTAGCGGGTCAGCCAGTACGCCTCGGCTTCCTGCCCGGCGAGCAGGATCGCCAGGGTGATCTCGGGGTGGGTGGCGGTGACGTCGCGGTGGCGGGTGTAGCCGCGGGTGGCGCCGAGGTGGCAGTGGGCGACCTCGATGCCCTGCACGACGGCGATCACCCCGTGCCCGGCCTCGTGGGCGGCGAGTGCGCCGAGCGCGAGCGCTTCGTCGGTGTCGTAGCGGGGACGTCCCATCGGTGGGTCCTTTCCGAAGTTCGGTAGGCAGGTGGGGCACCAGCGCGAGCCCGGCGCTGCAACCCGTCGAATGTCACTGTGTGTGTTCGCGTGAGGGCGCGCGGGGGCGCGGTGGGTGCTTCGCGGAGCGGTGCGGTGCGAGTTACGGAGCGGGTTACGGCCCGGCACGCGAGTTACGGATGTAACTCAGCCGGGGATCGGGGCCGTAACATGGCTTGATCAGCGCAAAGTTACAAAGTTACGGCCTGGGTGGGGCCGGGAATCCGGTCGCCGAGCCCCCGAAAACCGGGGGCTCGGCGACCTGCCGGGGCCGTAACTCAGGCGGTCGGGTCGCCCTGTTCGAGCTGGGCGACCCGCCCGGCGTGCAGTTGACGGACAGTGACCGGATCGACCGGGTAGAGGTTGCCGGTCGAGGGCGGCTTGATGCCCAGTTCGGTCAGCGCGGCGACCAGCTTGGGCTTGGTCAGCTCCCGGTAGGGCTTGTACCCGGGGGCCAGGCCGCGCAGTGCCCCGACCAGGTCCCCGGCGTTGACCGGGTCGTCGCCGACCATGACCGTGGCCAGGTCCTCGACCAGGTCGCGGACCTCGGGAGCGGGGGCCGCCGGGGTGGTGGCCCCGCCGCGCAGCTCCGCCCCGCGGGCGGCGATGCCGGCCAGATCCTCAGGGGTGAGGTAGAACGAGCGCACCACCCCGGGGGTGTCCATGAAACCGCTGGTCATCAGGGTCCCGCAGTCGTTGAGCCTGTCCTTGGTCTTGGCCTTCAACCCGAGTGCGGAGATGCCGTTTTCGTGGGCCTTCTCCCCGAGCACGATGTTGTTGCGGGCCTTGTCGCCGATGGCGCCGCACGCCTTGTTGCTGGTCACCGCCATCAGGTCGCGCGGCAGCGACTGGTCCGAGGGGTTCGGGGTGGCGAAGACCAGCACGATCCCGTACTTGCGGGCCGCCGAGTAGAACCGCACGAGCAGGTTGACCAGCTCGCGGCGTTCCTGCGGGTCGTCCTGCCGGAAGAACGCCTGGCACTCCTCGATCACCACGATCCGGGGCCGCAGGCCGGGCTCCTTCGCCGCGACCTCCCGGTTGACCTCGGTGATGCCGTGCTTGGCCAGCAGCTGTCCGCGCACGGCGAGGTCGGCGTGCAGTTTCTTGATGTGGTCCTGGCACGCCTGCACGTTGGCCTCGGTGTCGCCCTTGAGGAAGGTCGACAGGACCGGGGCCAGCGGGTCGAAGTCGTAGTTCTCGGCGAAGACGAACACGTCGATGTCGACCAGCGGGTCCAGCGCGGCCCCGGCCAGCAGCGCCTTGATCATGGTGGACTTGCCCGACCCCATGATCCCGGCGAACACGAAGTTGCGCTCCCACACGGTGGTCTCCACGACCGTGCCGCGCGGGCTCATGCCGACCGGGAACCCGGAGAAGAAGTCCGTCGTCCCCTCGGTGAGCAGCGGATACGGGTCGACCGGCTCGCGCAGCACGCCTGGCTCCAGCCGGTAGAGGTCCAGCACGGTCGGGTCGTCCTCGTCCGGGTCGACGAACAGCTCCTGCGGGCGGCAGCCCAGGTTGTGGGCCAGCAGATCCTTGGCCCTGGCCACATCCTTGACCCCCGCGCCCATCGGCAGGCGCAGCTTGGCGGTGTAGGCCTTGCCGCCCTCGGCCATCATCGGCGGGCGCACCCAGGCGTGGTCGGTGTCCCGGTTGGGCCAGCCCTCCTTGATCGCGGCCGACAGGCGCGCGACGCCGATGTTCGCCAGCGCCGCGACCAGCGCGTTCTCCGTCAGCTCGACGTAGGCCACGCGCTTGCCCGTCTGACGCAGGTGCGCGGGCAGCACCTGCTCGCCGAGCTTCTGCCCGTCCTTCCAGCGACGGCTGCCCCACACGCCCAGCCCGGCCAGCAGGAACGCCCACCAGTGCGCCACGCTCCAGCCCACGATGGTGCCGGTGGTGGTGACGATCGCGCCGAGGGTGTGCAGGACGTCGCTGGCGTTCCACGGGCCCAGCCAGTGGCCGAACCCGTTGATCACCCCGGCCACGAGCGCCACGCCCAGGGCGATGACCAGCGCCAATGCCGCCTTCTTGCCCGCCGACCAGTGCAGCTCGACCCACTTGGTGAGGGTGTCGACGCGGGTGTGTCGGGCCTGCTGGATCTGCTCGTTGAGCCGCGCCGCCAGCTCCAGATCGCCCTGGTCCAGGGCCCGGGCGCGGGCGGCGCGGGCGTCGGCCTGGCCGTGTTCGGCCTTCTTGCGCTGCCGTTCGGCCTCCACCCCCTTGGCGAAGTAGGTGACGTGCCGGCGCGCGAACTTCCCGATCGGGCTGTCCGCGCACTCCCGGCCCTTCTGCACCGTCCAGCGCACCATCGTGCGGGTGCCGCGGCCGACCGTGACGATGTCGTTGCGGTAGCCGCGGTAGCGCTCGATCGCCAACTGCCGCTGCCGGGCGCGGTACTCGGCGTCGGTCACGATCTCGCCCTCGATCACCTCCGTATCCGCCTCGACCGGGCTGCCCTCGGCGCGGCGGGTGGGCAGGTAGTGCACCCGCGCCAGATCGGCCTCCGGCTCCTGGTTGGTGGTCAACGGCTCTCGCCTCCCTTCAGGTAGTCATCCCGCAGCTCCCGCGCGGACTTGGGCGAGCAGCGCAGCGCCTTGCGGATCTGCTCTGCCTTGGTCGGGTCGATCGAGCCCGGACGGGCCTTGAGCACCCGGTCCAGCTCGGCGCGCAACTGGTCGATCGAGCGCCCCGGACGCCCCCCGATCTTCGGCCGCCGATTGCTCGATTTTTGCTGGTCACCGGGACGGTCGAGGGTCGCGATCGAGCCGCCCTCGATCGAGTCCCCCGCCGTGCGGTCCGGCTCGATCTCCCGACCCGAGCCGGTGGCGGTGGCCGCGTTCTGCTGCGCCAGCAGATCGGCCAGCTCGCGGTCCCAATCGGTCGACTCCGCCGGGGGCAGGCCGGGCACGATCGCCGACTCCAGACGTGCCCGCCCGGCCAACACGTAGCGGCCCGGCGCGTACACCAGGCGCGCCGAGCCGGTCTCGTCGATCTCGGCGACCGCCTGCCGCACCGCGGCCTTGCGGATGCGAGCGATCTTGCGGGCGGCAGCCCGCTCGATCCGCGCCTCCCGCCGCTCCTGCCGCGACCTTGGCGGCGCGGCCAGCGTGAGCTGGTGAGCCACCACCCCGGCGATCGAGGCGGTGCCCATGACCACGCCGTGGTCCCAGGCGACAGTCAGACCGTGGGTGAAGTTGATGCCGAACGCGACCGCGCCGAACACCAGCACCCCGGCCACCAGCCCCCACACCGACGTCTCCGGGTGCCGACGCCGCTCGATCACCACCGCGATCGCGAACGCCCACATCCCCAGCTCGGTGATCCCCGGCAGCAGCGCCCCCAGGGCGGAGCCGTACACGGTGGTTCCGTAGGCAGCCATCGACGGGGCCGCCAGCGCGAAGGACAGCAGCGCGATCGGGTAGATCAGCAGCTCCACGACCCGCTCGCCCAGCCAGGACCGCAGACCGCGCCAGGCCGCGGCGCGGCGCTCCCGCCGCGCCGCGGCGGCCTGCCGCTTGGCGTCCAGCCGGGCCTGCTCATCCTCCCGCTTGATCCGCGCGCTCGCCTGCCGCTCCGCGATCCGCACCTGCGCCGCCGCAGCGGCGTCCTCACGCCGGATCAGCGCCTCGGCGCGCTTGTTCTCGCGCCGCTCCTCGGCCCAGCTCATCCCCACACACCCCTCTCCAGCTCCCTCGTCAAGCCGCTGGCCGACACCAGCGGCACCACCGCCCGCACCCGGGCCAGCCGCGACCGGTTCGTGTCGCGTGCCCAGGTGCGGGCCTCGATCAGGTCCGGCCAGTTCCCCGCGGCCACGGTCTCCCCGGTCGGGATGGTGACCACGACCGTCCACGCCATGGCCACCTCCGCGATGCGCACTGTCACGTCGGGTCCTTCCTGTCCTTCGTGGACGGACCGCGGCGGCCGGTACGGGCACGCACCTCATGGGCGGCCCAGCCGAGCGCGGTCAGCACCGACACGGCGTAGAAGCCCTCCCACCACACCGCGCCCAGTCCGATCGGGACGAACACGCCGGCCAACTCGCCCAGATGCCAGCCCGCCCACGTCACCGCGCGGGTGGTGCGGGTCGCGGTTGCACTGGACACCACCACCGCTCCGGAGCGGCGCGCCACTGGCGACCCCGGGGCCTGTCCGCCGTGACCGGTGCGCGAAGTGTGCTCAGGCGTGGACATTGACGGCCTCCTCCCGAGGAACGTGGGTGGGATGGAAGAACTGGTTGACCGGCCCGGTGGGCGCCCGGCTGGCCTGCGCGACGATGAAGGCGTCCAGCCGCCGCATGCACACCTCGATCACTTTCGCGATCAGCACCGGCACGATCCGGATCAGATGCAGCAGCAGGAACAACCCCACCGCCCCGGCAAACTTCAACAGCGCCTTCGTGCCGAACGTGCGCAGCACCTCGAACATCGACATCACCGACCACCCCGCTCGATGCGCGCGGCGTGCTCGGCGAAGGCCTCCGCTGCCATCCGAATTTGCCGGTAGAGGTCCAGCGCCTCGTTATAGAGCGCATCGGTGATCACGGCGTCGGCCTCATGGCTCCCGACGCGAGCTTCGGCACCCTGTCGGATGTCGTCAGCCCACTCGGCCGCGGCCAGTTCGGCCCGGTGCAGGTGCTGTAGGGCGCGGCGGCGGTTGTGAGTGGCCATCACCGCTCACCCCGCTTCCGCGGCGCGGTGTCCGGCGCTGTGCGGCGGATACCTTCACCCGCCACCAGCATCACCGCCACCACCGTGCCGATCACGAGATTGGGTGCGCCGACCGAGATCAGCACGAACGCGGTGATGGAACCGGCGATCGACAGCAGCGACCAGAGCAGATACCAGCGGCGCCGGACAGTCCACCGAGGACGATTGGAGGCCATCACTGACCGCCTTCCCAGCCGGAGAACACCACGGACACCGCGTGCACGAGCTGGTCGAGCCCGTCACGGACCTGGTAGGGGTTGCGCACCATCCACACCACGACGACCGCGGCGACGGCGAGCCAGAACGCCTTGCGCAGCCTGCTGGACTTGGGCAGTGCGAACTTGGTCTTGGTCATGACGGCACCTCCGTCTCGGCGGCGGGCAGGGAGAACAGGTCGGTTTGGCCGGCGGGCTGCCACGCCCCGTCCCGCCACACCGCGTCGGCGGCGATGCCTTCCTCGGCGCGGATCACCGGCTCGGTCTTCGCGAGCCAGGCCGACCGCGCCTCGGCGTCGGCTTCGCGCCACCGCTTGCCGGTGGTCGTCTCGTAGCGGCGGATGGCCAGGGTCTTGATCTGCGTCGGGCTGGTGCCGATCGCGAGCCGGGCGCTCATGCGGCCTCACCGCCCAGCACCGCGATCTCCCGGTCCCAGTCGATGCGGCCGGACTCCGTGCCCGGCGGCACTAGGGCCTCGGTCTTGGACAGGATCTCGGCGAGGGTGTCGCGCTTGAACGCGTACCGCCCGGCACCGGAGGGCGAGCGCAGCTCGATCCACACCCGCCACGGCACGTCCCGGGCCGGGGAGATCACCACGTCCCCATCACCGACCGCGCTCCCGCTCATCGGCTCCAGCGCAAGCCCGGCGGCCAGCAGTTCCCGCGCGAGCTGCCAGCACACCCACACATCTGATCCGACCTCGAAGTCCAGTCCGATCGCGTACGGGTCGTCGGCGCGGTAACGGACCACGACCTTCAGCGGCGCCAGCTCGATCACCTCACCCGAGGTGTCCAGCAGCTCCGCCCACACCGGCACCGTCAGGCTCTGCGGGTTCACCGGGAACCACCCCGCCGTGTCTGGGCGATGACCCACTCCACGAAGTTCCGCGACGCGGCCCGGTGATCCGGGCCGAGCTGGGACTGCATGTAGCGGGTGATCTGCGAGACCGACTGGCCCTCGCGGTGGCGGCGGGCGATGATCTCCACCGGCGCGACCAGCAGCTCGTAGCGGTAGCCGGTCCGTCGTGCGGCCTGGTGGTAGATGGCCTGTGCGACCATGGGTGTCTCTCCGTTCTGGTCAGGAAGTGGCTGGGTGGGGAGTCCCGGCGCGGCCGCGTGCTTGGCGGTTCGGGCCGCGCCGGGGTCATCGGTGATCAGCAGCCGGGTCATCAGCGGTCCTCTCCGGCGGGTGACGCCTTGGCGGTGTCCAGGCCGCTGCCGCAGTGCCCGGCCGAGTGCGTGCCACGGATACGCGGGCAACGGCAGTCGCACAGCAGCTCGTATTCGGCGTCGGTGATGGGCACGGGGCGGCGGGAGGTCCGCGGCGGCCGGTAGGGGGCAGGCATCAGCCCTCCTCAGGGTCGATGCGGACGCCGTTGATCCACACCTGGTCGCCGCGGCAAACCATGTTGGAGCCGCGTTCGGGGTGCGGGATCGGGCGGCCGGACAACCGGCGGCCGGTGGCGGCGTCGGTGACGGTGCTGCCGTTGACCGAGACCCCGTTGCGGGAGTAGTAGACCCGGCCGTTGACGACCGCCGGGCCGCTGATGTGGCCGACCTGCAAGTGGAAATCCATGTGCTTCTCCCCTCAGCGGCGGACGGTGCGCAGGTCGCCGATGGGGCCTTGCAACCAGCCGGACTTGCCGGTGGCCTCCGAGCGGACGTAGAGCACGACCGTTTTCCCGGCGATGTCCACATCGGTCTTGGTGACCCGCCACCAGCCGCCGTCGGTGCCCTGCACGACGTGGCCGCGGGTGATTTCCTGGATCGGCAGTTCCCGGGTCTTGAACTTGCTTGCCATCGCTGTTCGGGTGTCCTTCCTGGACGGTGTTCGGGTCAGAGCTGGGAGGCGATGCGGCGGGAGCAGGCGGGCTTGCCGCAGCAGTTGGAGCGCGGGCCGACGCGCTTGCCGCACCCGGCGCAGACGCCGGTCCGGTTCAGCGCGTTGAGCTGCACGACGTCGTTGCTGCCCTTGCGGTTCTTCTTCAGTCGCATGAGGTTTCTCCTGGTCAGTGGTGGTTGCGGGTGGCGAGGTAGGTCGTGAGCAGCGAGGCGGCCACGCCGATGAGGCGGTGGGCGGCCTGGTCCATCTCCATCAGCGCCGTGCCGGGGCCGCCCTCGTCCACCACGCCCTCACGGCGCTGGACGGTGGCGTGGGCGAGGTAGCCGCCCTTGCCGATGAACTTGCTGCGCAGGAACCGCTTGAACGGCTCGCGCCGGTCGATCACGTAGTGCGTGACCGCGTTGACCGCCGTGCCCGCGGCCAGCGCGCGCAGCGGCAGCCGGTAGCCCAGCGCCGCAGTCACCGCGACCGAGGCGACCGTCTGACCTGCCGTGTAGGTGGCGACGTGCCGGGCGCAGTGCTTCGCGCCCTCCCGCCCCGGCAGACCCTTCTTGGAGGCGTCCTCGCTGGACTGCACGATCTGGTCGCAGTAGGGGTGCACGTCAGAGAACACCGCCTGCAACGCACCGAACAGCGCCAACGCCCGAACCGAACGATGCCGCATCAGGCCGCCTCCCCCGTGATCCCATCGAGCCGGACCGGCAGCGACCGCAGCGCTCGCTGCGCCGCTCGCCGCGTCGTGCGCCGGGCGCGGACCTGGTCGGTCAGCTCCCGCGACAGGCGGAAGGTCTCGACCTGCTCGGCCGCGGCCCAGCCGCGCTCGGCTTCCTCGATCAGAGCGTCAATCTCGGCGATCTCCGCCGCCATCTGGTCCTCCCTCGCCACCGAGGCGATGTCGTCGTCGACCAGCGGGAACAGCGCCTCGCTGGCCCCGCGGTCGGTGATCAGCACGGTCTTCATCAGGCAGCCCGCCCTTCGGTCGCGGTCCAATGCGCGTCGGCTCGCAGCTGCGCCCGCTGCCACCGCTGATAGGCCAGCCCGGTGCGCTCCACGGCCGCACCATGCGCGACCTGCGCCTCCCGCAGCGCGGCCCGGTAGTCCGCGCGCGCCGGCTGCTCCGCGACGAGCTGCCGCATCGACGCGACCCGCGCGGCCAACCGGACCATCTCCCGACGCGCGGCCAGATACCCCTCAGCCGCCCGCTCCTCCGACAGTCGAAGCGCCACCAAAACGGGACGCTCAATCACAATCGAATCCATATCAACTCTCTTCGTCGAAACGGACACTGGAAAATGGGTGGCGGTGCGACTCGATCGAGTCGCACCACTCGACCCATGTAGCTCTGACCAGCAGCGTTGACTGATTCAGAGGACGAAAATTCGCATTTTGCCCAGTTGCTTGCATCAGGGCGACGGACTAGGCGGGTCGCTTACGGCTTAGCTACCTGTCCGCCCCTAGCTTTTCTCCGAGCCAGGCCGGGTACATGAAGTTCTCAAACAACGGAAGTTCGATTTGTGGGGTTCGACCCCTCGTTTCTCGACCTGCCTCAGCCTAGGTCGAACTAGGTCAACTTGTCGCTACTCCGTCCAGGTGAACTAGGTCAGTCTGGGTCAGGCTAGGTATGCTGACGTCATGGAGATGCTGTCGGCGGCGCTAGCCCCCTTCGAGCGCGTCGCGGAATCAGTGCGGCGTGCGGTTCGGTCGGGGGAGTGGGAACCCGGGCACAAGCTTCCGAGCAATCGAGAGATGGCCAAGGAGCATGGCGTTTCGCTCGCGACGCTCCAGAAGGCGATCGCCCTCCTACAAGACGAGGGATGGCTGGTGTCGCGGGCTTCGGTCGGCGTCTTCGTCGCGGACAACCCCCCGAAGGCTGGTCCAGCTGTCTCGCTCGAAGATCTTCGACAATCGCTGGACGAGCTGCGGGACGAACTCGGTCGACTTCAGGCTCGCGTCGCGAAGCTGGAGTCCGAAAAGGACTAGCCGGAGCTGGCGACCTGCCGGAAGAACGTGGCGACACCGTCGATCGCTTCTGTTGCTGCGCTGGAGACTGCGCGAACCCAGGCGGCCGCATCGCTCGGGTGCTTGATCACGAGCGCAACGATCGCGAGGGTGATCAAGCCGCCCATCAGCTTCTTGAGGACGCTTCCGCCTCCAGTCGGCAGGGGAACCACGTTGCCCTTCTTGCCCATCGTTACCTCGCTCCGGTGGTGTTCGTGTTCGCTGTCATGAACCAAGAACACCGCACTGGCGGCCGCGGTGGTAGACGATGAGCAGTCGCGTCCGCGCTATTCCGGAAAGGACTATTCCGGGGTGGCATACGCACTGGTCAGGGCCTTCCAGCCGTCTGAAAGAATCTGCGACAAATCCGAGTTCGGGGCTTGCCAGCCCAGCTCCTCGCGGATGCGCCGGCTGTCCGCGAGCAGCACGCGGGGCTCGTTCGCAGGCGGGTTCCGCTTGATCCGGACGGGGCGGCCGGTGATCTGTTCCGTGGCCGCGAGAACGTCGTTGATGGATGTCTCGCGGCCGCTGCCGACGTTGTAGGCGCGCCACCCGCCAGGGGTGCACGCCTCGATGGCGAGGACGAAGGCGTGCGCCATGTCGGCGACATGCACGAAGTCGCGAACGGCTGACCCGTCGCCGTTGACGCCCAGCTCTTCGGCGAGTCCGGCCTGGACGGCGAGCACCTTGGGGATCAGGCGGGTGAAGTCGCGGTCCGGGTGGTCGTCGACGGCACCGGCGATGTTGAACGCGCGCAGGCTGATCGCCCCGAGCTGGCCGGTTGCCGCGACGTTCGCCGCCGCGAGGTCGGCCGCAGCTTTGGTTGCTCCGTAAGGGTTCGTGGGGGCGATCAACGCGTCTTCGCTGATGGGCTGGATATCCGGGGTTCCGTAGACGGCCGCCGTCGACGCAAGTACGAGCTTGGCCGGCACGTCCCGGTCCGTGAGGGCTTCGAGCAGGTTGAGCGTGCCGTTGACGTTGGTGTGCCAGTACGGCAGGGGATCGGTCAGGGACTCGCGGACTCGCGCGCGGGCCGCGAGGTGGCACACGCCTTCGACGTCGCGGACCGCTTCGCGGAGGCTGGCAGGGTCTTCGACGTCCCCGACTGCCGTCGCCGCTGCCAGCCGTGGGGCCCTGGCGGCGTCGCGCACGAACGCCACCGGCTCGTGCCCCCGCTCGGCAAGGGCAGCGACGACAGCGTGTCCGAGGTACCCGGCAGCGCCGGTGACGAGAACGCGCACGTGCTCAGCTTGCCAGGAGCGTGTTCCGGTGCTGCCAGGCCAGCTCGATGCAGGCACGCGAGATCGGCGAGAGCGGTTCGGACTTCAGCCGCTCGCGAGACTCCGAGTTGAAGGGGATGCCCACAGTCGGCCGGCCCGCCTCGGTGCTGACGGCGGCGCCCTCCTCGTTGACCTCGACCATGCCGGCGAAGAGCTGATCGAACACCGGTGCCTCGATGACGGCGACGGTCAGCAGCTCGACCCACAGCGTCAGCGGTTCGAGCACGACGGCGCAGGTGAAGACGCGGAAGTCTCCGGCCGCGCGAGCAGCGGCGAACGAGCGGAACGGCTCGTCGTGCTCGTAGTCGATGGGGTCAAGGGCATTGCCGTCGTGCTCGGGGTTGCCGAGGAACTCTTCGGAGTACTCGCGCTGGATGTTGCGCCACAGGGAGAAGTCGTTGGCCTGGTGCGCGGGCGCGAGGGCGGCGGGCTGGAACACCCCGGCGGGGATGACGTGGAACATGCCGCCGGCGACCGCGGTGGCCTTGGCGTCGCGGCGGTGCAGGAACATCCGGTGCCCGTCGATCGGGTCGCGGCGGATGGTCAGGGTGTTGATGCTGGGCAGCATCGGGCGGGCGAGCAGGTCGAACGGATCCTCAATGTGCCGACGCAGCGGCAGGTGAGCCAGGCTGGGCCGCTTCCGGCCGGCGCGCAGCCACGCGTCGGCGAACTCGTGGGCCGCGGCCTCGCAGACGTCCAGCACGTCGAAGTAGGTGGTGTAGCTGAACCCGAGGCGGCCCTTGTCGCCGGCCCAGTCGACCTCGGCGAGGCGGTAGCTGACGCGGTTGTCCAGCAGCTTCGGCCGGGCCAGGTCGCGCAGGGCACGGGAGTAGAGCCGGAAGCGGTCGCCGTCCGCGGCCAGCGGCCGGACGCTCTCGGTCTGATCGATGCCGCCGGTGATGGCAGGCTTGGGCTGGGCCTCGGCGAGCCAGTACAGCTCGATGTCGGACAGCTCGACTGGCTCGGAGGGCAGCCAGCTCGGCTGGGTCAGGACGGTGGTGCCGGGGATGCAGTGGGCCCGCGGGTACAGCTCGGAGGCGAGGTCGCCGAGCCGGGCGCGGTTGGCGTTCAGCTCGCGTCGCACGAGCTTCCAGTGCTCCTGGCTCTCGTGCGGGGCACCGGCCTCGCTGACCTGCCCTGGCTTGGGGATCGCGTCCGCGGAGTGGTCCGGCAGGATGCCCAGCCGCTCCGGCGGGATGTGCAGCTTGGTCGCGATGGAGCGGAGCTCGGCGAGGCCGGGCACGAGCTTGCCCTTCTCGACCTTCGACACCCAGGACTGCGTGGTGTTGAGCAGGTCAGCGGCGTCCTGCTGGGTGAGGTTGTGGTGCTGCCGGTACCAGCGGATCACCTCGCCGGCATCGGAGCCATCGGGAGGAGCGGCGACTGCCTGTGCCACGTGAAGCCACCTTTCAGCATGTTGAGGATGGGTCACGATGTCGCCTCCGCTTCGTCGTCCTCGCACCACGGATTGTGGCAGGTCTTGGACAAGCAAGGGCGCAACCCGATGGTCGGTCCGATTTCATGGCTGGTGCAGCCGAGCGTCTCGCGGATCGCCACGTCGGCGCGTTACGCCAGCTTGTCGACCGCGCGGTGAGTTCGGCGGCGTTCCGGGCGATCGGCTTTCAAACCGCGAAATAGGTCGCCAGCGTCCATCTCCAACGCTTCGGCGACCGCCAGGACGGAGGGCAGTTCGGGCGGAGGCGCTGGCCGCGTTCGAGGCTGGCGCACCACCCGACGGGGACACCGGCCGCGAAGGCGACCTGCTCCTGTGTGCGCTCCAGCTCCTTGCGCCTGTCCCGGATGCGCTGGCGGAGCGCCGCGATGGCGTCGCGGGCGGTCCGGGTCGGCTTGGGCACCCCGCAACCCTGATCGAGCTGGCGCGACCAATCTACGTGATCGAAGGCGCCTATCGCGCGGCTTACGCCGCCGACATCGCCCGAGGCCTGATGATCAGATCTGCAGTAACGAAACGTCGAATAATCACTCGCGTGCAGACGGCAGAGGAGGAGAATGATCGGCCATGACGTACCGCAGCCCATTCGGCGACATCGCCACCAGCGACCATAACGGCCCGGACGCGCTGTGCCTGTCTCGCACACACTGCGCGAACGCGGTCGAGGACACGCTCGCTGAGTTCCACCAAGCCGCGGTCGCCGCCATCCTCAGTCGGGCACCGCAACCGGCGTTCTTCCTCGCCCGCCAGCTCGCCGAGCTCAGCCTGAAATCCCTGTACGGCACCAACTTCCCGATCACCCACAGCCTCACCAAGCTGCTGGACGGCCTCTCCCAGCGCGGCGACGAACTGCTCGCCGCCGGAGCGGAGCAGGACTTGGTCGTGGCGTTCGTCCGCGACCTCGACCGCCACGACGCGGGTGGCGACCAGGGCAGGTACCCAACCTCTCGCAACGGCGACCCGGCACTGGCCACCGTGTGCTGCGCAGACCCCACCCTGCTGCGAGAGCACGTCGACCGGCTCTACGGCTACGTCCGGCGTCGGCTGACTGCGCTCCCCGCCGCTCCGGTCTGATCCCGCCGCGGTCGTGCACGTTGGGGTTGCCTGACCAACTCCCGGCTGATAGGTGAGATAAGCGGACGATCGCGGCCCGCGGCCGCAGACCTGAAGGACAGCAGCAGCATGGCATTCAAACGCTCCAGCAGCGCGGCCGCGATCCCGAGCGACCCTGTTCAGCTCTACCGCAAGCTAGCCGAGACCAACGACGGCCCGGAATCCCTGTGGTTCCACCAGGGAACCGTGTTGCAGGACTGGCACAAGAACCACGCGGCCGACCAAGACGTCGCAATCGAGCTGCCGACCGGTGCTGGCAAGACCCTGGTCGGTGGGCTCATCGGCGAGTACCGGCGCCGCGCGTTCCGCGAACGGGTCGCCTACCTGTGCCCGACTCGGCAACTGGCGCGCCAGACCGCCGACAAGCTCACCGAGTACGGCATCCCCAACGTGCTGCTCATCGGCAAGGTGCGGAACTGGAACAAGGCCGACCGCGCCCGCTACACCGCGGCGAACGCGATCGCCGTCAGCGTCTACAGCCACGTCTTCAACTCCAACCCCGCCCTCGACCACGCGCAACTGCTACTGCTCGACGACGCGCACGCGGCCGAAAGCGCGGTGGCCGGGCCCTGGAGCCTGGAGATTGACCGGACCAGCGAGGACAGCGCCTACTTCGACGTGCTCTCGGCACTGGCGGACGCTCTGGACCCGCTGGTCCTGAACCGGCTGCGCAGCACCGCGGCCGACAGCCATTACCGCAACACCGTCTACCTCGCCTCACCGCTCGGCGTCGCAGCGCAGGCAGCGCACCTCGAGCAGACGCTCGACGCGGCCGTCGACGCAGGCAAGATCAGCGACGAGGGCGCGTACGCGCTGGAATTCCTGCGCGGTCACCTCGACAAGTGCCTGGTCTACCTGTCCCACCGCCGCCTGCTGATCCGGCCGCTCATCCCGCCGACACTGGTCCACCCCGCCTTCGACAATCCGGCCCGCCGGGTCTACATGAGCGCGACCCTGGGCGCCGGCGGCGAGCTGGAACGGATCTTCGGCAGGCGCAAGATCACCCGCATCCCAATCCCCGAGGGCTGGGAGAAACAGGGCACCGGCCGCCGGCTGTTCTGCTTCCCCCAAATGACCAGCGATCTTGCTGACGAGGCGGAGAAGGTCGACGCCTGGGTCGCCAGCGTCGTCGCCGAGCACGGCCGCGCCGTCATCCTGACACCGGATACCCGCACCGCCAACGCCTTCACTGACACCTGCCTGCCCGAAGATCACAAGGTGCTCAAGGCCGACGACGTCGAGGACGACTTGACGGTGTTCACGAGCGAGCCCGCCGCGGCCCTGGTGCTGAGCAACCGCTACGACGGCGTCGACCTGCCCGACGACGACTGCCGCCTGGTCGTCCTCGCCGGCCTGCCCGCCCGCGGCGACCTGCAGGAGCGGTTCCTGCACGGCTCGCTCGGCGCGGTCGAGGTCCTGCAGGAACGTATCCGGGCCCGCATCATGCAGGGTGCTGGCCGCGCGACCCGCAATGCCAAGGACTTCGCCGCGGTGCTCGTGCTGGACGACGACCTCGTCTCCTACGTCATCCGCCGCGACGTCCAGGAGGCCATGCACCCGGAGATCCACGCCGAGCTGGAGTTCGGCTACCAGCACAGCCTCGACAAAACCTCGGCCGAAATGCTGGAGAACCTGCGGATCTTCGCCGAGCACGGCGCCGACTGGCGGGAGGTCGACCAGGACATCGTCGACGACCGCGAACAGTACGAACGCATTGACGCGCCCGGCACCACCGAGCTGCAGCGCGCCGTCAGCCATGAGGTCGCAGCCTGGGAGGCCATGTGGCAGGGCGAGTGGTCACAGGCCCTGGACTGCATCCGCCAGGTGCTCGACGCCCTGCGAGGCGGCCGGGCGCCGCAGCGATACGCCGCGCTGTGGAACTACCTAGCTGCGTGCATCGCGCAACGGCTGGCCCAGCAGACCGGAGACCCGGCCCTGAGCGCCGCGGCGAAGAAGTTCTACAGCCACGCCCGCACCGCCGGACGCGGCACGACCTGGTTGTCAAACCTGGCCGCGCCCGCCGAAAGCGCAACCGTCCCGGCTGAACCAGCGCTAGACCCGCTCGACGAACAGGCGATGACCGGCGTGCTGGACAACGCGGCACGACTGGCCAAACCCACGGTATTCGACACCGAGGTCCAGCAGGCCCGTGCCGCGCTGCTGGCCAAGCCGCACAAGCCGTACGAGGCCGCCCTGGTCGTGCTCGGCAAGCTCGCCGGCGCTCTGCCGAGCGAAGGCGACGGCAACAACGACTCCGCGCCGGACGCCGTCTGGATCTTCGGTAACACGATGTGGGTTGCGTGGGAAGCTAAGAGCGAGGCCAAAGAGGACGGCGAGCTTGGCGCTGCGGCCGTCCGGCAGGCAGGTGGCCACCTGCGCTTCACCGCCAACAAGCGCGCCGAGGCCGCTCCCGGCGACTCCGCCGCGCTGCTGGTGACCCCGCAGACCCGGATCCACCCGAGCGCGCA
This sequence comes from Amycolatopsis sp. NPDC006125, assembly GCF_040614195.1. NCBI lineage: Bacteria > Bacillati > Actinomycetota > Actinomycetes > Pseudonocardiales > Pseudonocardiaceae > Amycolatopsis > Amycolatopsis sp. NPDC006125. Next base: position 36,972 of record NZ_JBEXTZ010000053.1, on the reverse strand, counting down.
CGCCGTGGCCGAGAGTCACGTCTACCTGCTGAGGCCAGAAGACGTCGTAGACCTATTCGACCGACTGGTCCGGGCGTGGCGCACCGTGCGGACCCGTGATCTCGATTCCCTGACGCCCACCGAGATTGCCACCATCTTCCAGAAGGAGGGCGCGCTCCCCTCGCAGTGGCTGTCTCAGCTGCGTTCCAGGCCACTGCAGCAGGACGAGACGACCGAGTAACCGTGCTTCCCACCGCGCCGCTCCCACTGTTCAACCACGCACACCGTCGAGGCCAACCCCGCTAGACCCCCGTCGGGATCGACCAGAACGACGGACGAGCGGTGCGAGCGATTGGAGGTTCCTGTTGCGCGAGTCATACGGCGTCGCGAACACGCAGGACCTTCACGCCGTGTCGCCAGCGGCCCAACTCGAACGCGGCGTCCACCTCGACTTCGACCTCCACCTCGGGTACTACCGGTATGTAGGCTAGCTCGCGCTGTCGGCCGGGCAGTCCGGCTCGCGCAGCGGGGAGGGTGGCGCGTTCGCCGACGGCGCGGAGTCGGCCGGCCAGGGTTGCGCGCAGCGGCGCGGCGAGCGGCAGCGAGGTGGCGGTGAGTCGGACCGGGCCCTGGGGAGTGCGATGGCCCAACACGAGGCCGCGAGGCTTGGCTAGGTCACCGGTTGCCCCGGCGATCACCAGATCCACGGTGGTGCGCCAGCGGCGCTTGATCCACGGCAACTTCGGGTCGCCGTACGCGCCGCGGCAAGGCTTGCGCACGTAGCCCTCGATGCCGCGACGGGCGATCTCCAGGCCGAACCAGCGTCGTTCGGCCTCGGCCTCGGCCAGCGTGTTCTGGATTGGCTGAAGGTAGGGCTGCGGCTCAGGGAGCCTGCGCAGCAGCTCACCCCGGCGCGTGGTGTAGGCCGCGGATCGGAGATCGCGCCGTCCGGCGGCGAGGACGTCGAAGAGCACCAGCACCACGGCCAGACCTTCGGCCTCACGGCGGGGCCTGCCCAGCCACAGGCCGCTGAAGTCCAGCCGGTCGCCGCGCAACGCGCACAGCTCGCCGTCCAACACCAGGTCACCCAGCGCCGACGCGGCGGCCGCGACCTCCGGGAACCGGCCAGTCAGATCTTTATGCGCGCGGGTCAGCAGCAGGCCGCCCGCCGTGTAGCAGCGCCAGCCGTCCAGCTTCGGCTCATACGCCACCGGCCCGGCCGGACGGCGCGCCCGCGCAGGAAGCTGCGACTCCAGCACGGGTGCCATGAGCGTGACCGGCGGCTTCAGGACCGCCACACCGTCATCCTCAGCCCGCTCGCGTCAACGCGCCGGACAGCGACCCGACCGGGTGGACTAGCGAGCGGGTGCCCAGCGAGGCAGAATCGAACGCATGTTCGAGAATGTGCCAGTGTTGCCAACCGCAGGGCACTTGCAGGTGCTCAGGACGCCGCTTCGCGTGTGGGTGAACCTCAGCAAGGTCTATCCGGACAGCGCCACCAACGAGAACCACCCCCAGGGCGTCGACCTCCGCGCCACCGTGCCCGGCCTGCTGAAAATGTGGGACCGCACCACCACCGGCAAGCGCCTCGCCTGGGTCGCCTTCACGATCGGCAGCGCCGCCACCCGCTCACGTGTCGGTCAGTGGGTACTCGCCGACGCGATCCGGCCCCGCGAAGGCGACACAACCAAGTACGACTGCGAAGACTTTCCGGCGATGCCCGTGCTGTGGCGACGGGGAGGAACGGATTAGCCTTCCTCGCGAGGACGGTCCTCCGCAGCTCGACCATAGAAGGGTGCGGACCAGTCGGGATGAGTCTTGCCGTTGACCGACACCTGCCAGCGATAGCGGCGGTTTGGTTCAAGCGGCACCCCGGGGCCCAAGTTGACCACCAGGCTCGCCGTCGCAGGTGCGTCGTGCGCCATGCTGTCCCGGTCCTTGACCTCGGCGTGAGCTCGGATAACCAACGGTTCGCCATCCTCAAGGACCGGCACCGGCTCGTCGTTCGCATCGAGGAGCCTCAGGGTCACCTCATACGTACCGGTTGCCTCGCTTCGACGCTCGAAGGCGAGCAGCGTGACGAGGGCCATAGGAGATCGTGTAGGGACGACCACATTCGTCCACCCAATGCCGAGGGCGTGAACCTTGCCACTCGTCCGATCACTCTGGGCAGAGTCGGCGAGCAGGACGGTAACCCTCACCGAGCAACCTCAATCGGCTGATCGGAACTAACCAGAAACCCGACGAAAGTCGAGCGCTCCTGTCCTGCACCACCGACTGTGTCCATTAGGTGTGGCTCGTCGCTGACGAACGGAGCATCGCCATCGAAACTGACCTTGAAGTGCACCTTTGCGCCGATCGCATGGGCGTAGCGCAGGATGGTTGAGAACTTGGGATCCCCGCCGATGCGTTCGAAGTTCGAGACAGCAGACTGGGTGGTCTCCATCTCCTCCGCGACGGCAGACTGAGTGAGCTTGCGGTGGTGTCGTGCACGGACGAGGGTTTCAACAACGTCAGCGAGCTGCCCAGCCACTTGCCGGCCTGCGGCAACACGCCTGTCGTTCTCGTCGATGCCGAGTAGCGCGAGAAGTTTGCCCGCCATCATGACCCCTTCCAGCTGCCTCTCAGTATCGCCCGCAGACGATATCTGTACCAGTCACGTCTGTGTTACGCCTGTGCCTGCCAGTTCCGGAGGCGCTCGACTGCGACGTCGATCGCCTTCTTGTCTACCTGCTTCTTCTTGGCAAAGAAGTGCAGCGCGAGCAGGACGAGGTTGCCGTCGACTTCGGCGTACAGCAGGCGGTAGGTGCGCTGCGAGAGGTTCAGCTTGAACTCGAAGACGCCGTCGCGCAGGTACTTGACCTCCTTCGGTAGGGCGCGTCCCTCCGCGACACGGTCCATGATCTCCTGCATCCGACCAAGTTCGTGGTGGGCGAGGTTCGCGCGGCGGATGTCCTTCTCGACCGGCGACCCGCCTCCGGGTGCCGTGTAGAACTGCCACTCCCGCGACACCCGTCCTCCTTGCTCGGCACTCGTCGCCAACCTGATCGCGAGAGGGCTACGTCACGTTAGCGATCGATGCCGATCTGCAACTCCGTCCGCAGGCGCGCTGCTGTGAGCCGGGGCCGGTCGAAGCCAAGTGAGACCGGCTCGGGCCGAGCATGTCCGGGAAGGGAGCGGCGAGGGGGCCGGTTAGACGGCCGTTGGGTGCTCACTTCGGGTCTCAGTCACCTGCGGTCGTTGAGGTTCTCGAACGTTCATCAAATGCGCCTGACCTGCTGTTTCAGACCGAAAGTACCTTGCTGAACCGAGTACCTGAGACCTGAAAAGCGGAAGGTCGCCGGTTCGACCCCGGCCCTGGCCACGGTCGATGAACCGCTCCGATGCACGTCGGGGCGGTTTTTTCATGTCTGCGGTCGCGCCACCGGCCGGTGGTGATCTTGGTTCACCGCCGATGGCCGCGTCTTGACCGGAGGGTGCTGTGGAGCTGGTTCGCCTTGGGGACGAACTCAATGGTGTCCTGGTGCGAGTGCTTGGTCGCTTCGGGGCGGGGGCCCTTCAATTTCACGATCACCTCGCCGCCGAGGTGGTTGTGGTGACCGAGTTCGTCAGCGGCAAGCTCGATCTCGTGCTCGCGCCCGCGGACCTCCAGGACTGGGAGCACGCCCTGGACGCGCTGGCGGTCGGCGGGGGCGTTCGATGGCTGGACGGCGGCCGCTCGCCCGAAATCCAGCTGTCCGGGCGGGAGTCCGGGAGCCTTGTCCGGGTGACCGTGGTCGATGAGCCCGCCTCCGGTGTCTCCGTGACTCTCGAACTGCCCGTTGCCGACGGGTGGATCGACGACCACCGGGCGCGGCTGCGGGCGGTGCGGGAGGCGTGGCCGAGTGAGGTCGTGGAGGCCTCGCCCGGTGTGTACGAATGGCGCTGACCGTAGTTCTCCCGTACCGCAAGCCCGCGGCGCTGCGTTCGGGGCCTTTCGCGTGGCTACGGAGCGTCAGCGGCGCCGCCTAGGGTGGGGGCGCTATGGACTCGCCCGTGGATGTCAACCTCGTCGTCTTCCAGGTCAACGGCAGGGATGACGACCTGCTCCACGGGGCCGCCCCGGCGCGGGCCGAGGACGCCGTCCGTCAGGCTTGGCGCCAGGTGCAGGAACAGCGCGACGTCCAGGCGAGCGAGGTCACCCGCATCCACAGCACCTGGCAACCCTCCCGCGTGGATCGCGTCTTCCTGGCCGGCACGTTCCCCCGCGCCGAACGCACCCATGACTTCGACCGGCCCGACGGCGACGACTGGGACACCGCCCTCGACGCCGCAGCCGCGGCCCGCGCCGGTCGGGACAGCTTCGTCCAGGCGGAACGGGACGGCGAGTGGCTGCCCATCCTCCACACCTACGACGGCCCGCTGAAGCTCTACGCCTCCCTCCCCCTCGTCGACGGCCGCCTGTACCTCGGCTTCGCCAAGACGACGATCACCCCCGCCGGCCGGATCGGCATGTCCCACCTGCTCAAGAACCGCTTCGAGGCGATGACCGGGGACGAGCTCCAGGAACTGCTCGACGAAGCGTGCGGCAACCTCGCGCGCGGGCTCCGCTTCGGCGTGCACGACGACGAGGCGAAGGGGCGCCTGGTCAGCGTGGAGCGCGGCGACGACAACCTGTGCGCGGCCTCGGCGATCGTGCTCGGCCAGTTCCACGACAACGTCGCCCACCACGTCGGTGAGGACAGGCTGATCGTCGGGCTGGTCAGTCCGGACCACATCTACGTCGCCGGCGCGAGTTCCGGCTGGGTGGAGGAGATCACGGACTGGGTGCGGACCTCGCCCGACACGAGCGGCGACCTGGTGCCGACCGTCCTCCTGATCGACGGCTCCGGAAACATGGAGATCATCGCCGAGCGCCCGACCGGACGAGTGCCCGCCGACGCGACAGTCTGACCGGTCAGCGGGCCGCCACCCAGGCTTCGATCCCGTCCAGGAACCGGTCCACCCCGAACTCGAGCGCGGCCGGCAGCGCCTCGCCGTCCCCGAGGTCCTCAGCGGACTCGGCGGCCTGCACGGCGGCCAGCGCCGGGTAGTCCGCGGGGTTGATCAGCTCGCCCAGCACCTGCGTGAGTTCGGCTTCACTGCGCGGAAAACCGTCCTCGGTCTTCCCGGCGCCGCTCATACCGAGGCTGATCTGGGCGACGCCGCGCACCACCGCGGTCAGGTGCAGCGCCGCCGCGCGGGCCTGGCCGCCGACCAGCCCCGCCTTCAACAGGGGCCGCAGCAGACGGTCCAGCCACGCGAGCTGGTGCGGGCCCATCGGCGCGTGGTCGAGCGGCACGAGCAGGAGCCACGGCCGCGCCTGGAACCCCGACCACAGCGCGGCCACCCACTGCCGCACCGCCTGCCGGAAGTCGTCCGTGTCGTCGAGCTCCGGCGGCTTCCCGGCCGCCACATCGGCGACCACCTCGAGCAGCAGGTCCTTGCCCGGGATGTGGTTGTAGATCGACATCGTCGAGTAGCCCAGCTCGGCGGCGATGCGTTGCATCGACAGCGCCTCCAGGCCGTCCGCGTCCGCGATCCGGACCGCGGCCTGCGCGATCCGCTCCACGTTCAGCCGCGCTCGCGGCCCGCGCCGGCCACGCGATCGCCCGGACCACAGCAACGTGAGGTTGCGCTGGAGGTTGGTCGCCTTGCTGTCGTCCGCCACCGCGTCATTCTAAAACTATGTACCTCATACGTTTATATGTATGGTGTACATAGTTTTGGAATCGGAGGAACAGACCATGACCTCGACGACGAACGCACCCCGCACCAAGCCGCCCAGCCGGCAACGGGCCTGGCGGCGCAGCCCTTGGATGGTCCCGCTGGCTCTCGTGGCGGTGGCGTTCCTGGCCTTCTCGGTGCCGCCCTACCTGACCTTCGACCCCGCCCGGTCCCGTCTGGAACCGCCGCCGGGCAACGACCTCTACTACCCGCTGCTCGTCGGGCACGTCCTGTTCGGCGCCGTCGCCATGGCCACGGCGTGCTTCCAGATCTGGCCCGCGTTCCGCGCGAAACACCCGCGCGGGCACCGCATCACCGGGCGGGTCTACGTCTTCGCGGGGGTGCTGCCGGCCGGGCTGCTCGGGCTGTACATCAGGTGGCACACCGCGGCCGGGCCCTCCGTCCGCGTGGCGAACCTCGTCGGTTCGGCGCTGTGGCTGGTCGTCACGGCCGTCGGGTGGCGGATGGCCCGTCGGCGCCGTTTCGGCGATCACCGCAGGTGGATGGCGCGCAGTTTCGCGCTGGCGATGTCGATCGTGCTCAGCCGGGTCGTCAACGTCGTCGCCACGATCGTCCTGACGCCCCAGGTGGACACGACCTTCCTCGGCAGCGCGGAGCTGATGACCTACAGCGCCGCGAGCATCGGGGTGTGGCTCAGCCCCTTCCTCCTGTGGGTGGTCACGGACCTGCTGCTGGAACGCCGCGGTCAGCGCCTGGTCAGGAAGAAGTAGGCGTAGCGCTCGTCGAGTTCGTTCTCCGGCACCAGTTCGATCGCCTCCGGGCGGAAGCCCACGCGCGCGGCCAGCTTCCAGAACTCCGGGATCGCGTAGGTCGTCATCTGCGACGGGCCCGTCCGGTACGAGCGGCGGCGCGGCCTGGTCAGCCAGCGGCCCTCGTCGTACTTGATCTGGATCAGGGCGAGGCCGCCGGGGGCGAGCACGCGGTGCGCGAGCCGCAGGATGCGTTCGCCGTACTCGGGGGTCGGCAGCACCTCGAAGACGTAGAGGCACAGGAACACGTCGCACGGCCCGGGGATCTCCCGCAGTGCCGCTTCCGGTGCCGGGACGTCGACGGCGACGCCGCGGAACGGGGTGTCGCACACCGCCTTCACCTGCTTTTCGCACTCCAGCAGGCTTTCCGTCGAAATGTCGACGCCGACGAACTCCTTCGCGTGCGGCGCGAAGTGCACCGCGTTCGCGCCGCCGCCGCAGCCCCACTCGAGGACCCTGTCCCACGGGCGGTCGAAACCGGCCATCCGCGCGCCGCGGCGGAACATGTCCAGGTGCCGCCTGCCGATCTCCTCCCACGGCACCTTCTCGCCGAACACCGGGGCGTCCGCCCAGTGCGAGTTGTCCTTCCAGTCCACGTCGGACCGGTCGGACCAGAAGGACTGCGCGTCGGCGGCGATGCGGCGTTCGGACTGCGTCAGGCCGATGGTGGCGAGCCCGCGGTGCCACGCGGCCAGCGCGAGCGAGACCGCGCGGCGTCTTCTTTCGGACATATCGGTCATCCTGCCGGATTCACCCGTTTGGGAGGAGTCCCGTCGGCAATGTGGTGCGGGATTCCGAGCACGGCGTGGTCGGCGTACCCGAGCGCCTCGGCGACCAGATCGGCCAGGTGGTCGCTCGTGATGCGGTAGAGCATCCGGCGGCCCTCCCGGCGCGCCCGCACCAGGCCGGCCAGCCGCAGCCTGCCGAGGTGCTGCGAAACCGACGACCGGGACGCCGGCACCTGCGCGACCAGGCTGGACACGTCCTGCTCGACCGACAACAGCCGCAACAGGTGCAGCCGCGTCGGGTCGGCCAGGTGGCCCAGCACCTCCGCCGCCACCCGCAGCCGGGCGGCATCAGTTGTGTCGTCATGCGCGCGCATGCTTGCATATTGCCATGGGGACCTCGCACGGACACGGACACGGCCACCGAGCGCGGCGGCTGCGGCACCTCGTCACGCCGCACAGCCACGACAGCGCCGACCGGTTGGACAGCGCGCTGGAGACCAGCAGGCGCGGGATGCGCACGCTCGTCTGGTCGTTCCTGGCGCTGTTCGTCACCGCGGCCGCGCAGCTGGTCGTCGTGTTGTTCACCGGCTCGGTCGCGCTGCTGGGCGACACCATCCACAACTTCGCCGACGCGCTCACCGCGGTCCCGGTCGGCATCGCCTTCGCGCTCGGCCGCCGCGCCGCGAGCCGCCGGTTCACCTACGGGCTGGGCCGGGCCGAGGACCTCGCCGGGGTGGTCGTCGTGCTGATCATCGCGGGGTCGGCGGCGCTCGCCGGGTACGAGGCGGTCCGGCGGCTGATCGAGCCGCGGCCGGTCACCGGGCTGTGGGTGGTGGCCGCGGCGGGCGTGATCGGGTTCCTCGGCAACGAGCTGGTCGCGCGGTGGCGCATCACGGTCGGCAGGCAGATCGGCTCCGCGGCGCTTGTCGCGGACGGGTTGCACGCGCGGACGGACGGGTTCACCTCGCTCGCGGTGGTGCTCGGCGCGCTCGGCGTCGCGCTCGGGTTCCCGATGGCCGACCCGATCATCGGGCTCGTGATCACCGTCGCGATCCTGCTGGTGCTGCGCGACGCCGCGAAGGAGGTGTTCCGGCGGCTGATGGACGCGGTCGATCCGGCGACCGTCGACCTGGTCGAGCAGACCGCGCGGTCCGTCGACGGGGTGCGCGCGGCGCGGGACGTGCGGGTGCGGTGGATCGGGCACAGCCTGCGCGCCGAGCTGGCGGTGGCGGTCGACCCGGCGCTGACCGTGACCGCGGCGCACCACCTCGCGCACCAGGTGGAGCACCGGCTGACGCAACGAGTGCCGCGACTGACGGCGGCGGTGGTGCACACGGAGCCGGCGCTGGGCGCGGAGGGGGCGCACGAGCTGGTGGGGCCGCGGTAGGGAGGGGGTGTTGGGGGCGCCTCATGGGTTCGCGGTAGCGGGGGGCGAGGTGGTTTTTCTTTAGGGGGGCGGGTTGCGGGCGGGTGTTGGCATTGCGCGGCGGGGCGGCGGGCCGGTCTGTCGGTGGCGTCGCGGTAGTGGGGGCGAGGTGGTTTTCCTTTAGGCAGGCTGGTTCGCGGGCGGGTGTTGGCACTGCGGGACGGGCGCGCCTGAAGGGCTGCATCAGGGGGCGCGGTGGCTTTCTGCGGCACAGGACATCCAATTGCTGTGATGCTCATCACTTGCTCCGCACATTGATCGTCTGTATTGTGCTTCCTTGGCGCAGTGGATATCGAGCACATTCGACAGGAACTGGCCACTTTCCAAGGCTCCCGGATCGTCGAGGCGAACGGGGACGTCTTCGCCATCTACGACCCCCGCGGGGACCTGCCGCCGCAGCGTCAGATGCCCTGGGCGACCATCGTGACCTCGGACAACCCGTACGACGACACCTCGAACCTGGATCGGCCCGGGGTTTTCCGCCTCAACATCGGGCTCACCCGCGACCGCTTCAAGGAAGTCGTGCCGGACGGGGACTACGACGTCACCGCCCTGGACGTCCTGTTCCCGCACCCGCTGTACGGCGGGCAGCACTGGGTCTGCGTGATCAACCCGGACGAAACCTGGCCGCAGGCCCGGAAACTCCTCGACGAGGCCTACGAGTTCGCGGTCCGCAAGTTCGAGAACGCGGAACGCCGGCGTCGGTAGCCTGCCCGCATGGACGTACGGCGCCGGCGGGTGGCGGCCCAGCTCTTGGACCGGTCGAAAACACCGACGCTCGTCGGCGCCGTGCGCCACCTCCTCGCCGTGCAGGCCCAGGAACCGACCGCCTTCCCGCTGGCGCTGCGGGCCCGGGTGCCCGGCCTGACCGCCGCCGAACTCGACGAAGCCCGCCGGGACGCCACGCTCGTCCGCTGCTGGGGCCCGCGCGGCACCCTGCACCTGATCGCCCGCGACGACCTGCCCTGGCTGTACCCGCTGGTGAAACCGAATCCGGTCAACTCGCTCCGGCGGCTCAAGGAGCTCGGCGTCGACAACCCCGACGCCTCACGCGCTGCCAAGGCTCTCGACGGCCGCGGCCCGCTCACCAAGGCCGAACTCGGTGAGCGGACCGGGACCGAGGGGCAGGCGACGGTCCACCTGGCGATGCTCGCCGCCGCGCGCGGGCTCGTCGTGCTCGGGCCGGAACGCGCCGGCAAGCCCACCTACGTCCACGCCGCCGACTGGCTGGGCACACCCCTGCCGACCGAACCCGGCGACACCGCCCTCGGCCAGCTCGTCGCCCGCTACCTGGCCGCGCACGTACCAGCCGAGCCCGCCGACCTCGCCGCCTGGTCCGGAATCCCCGTCACCAGGCTGAAACCCCACTGGCGCGAGTCCACAGTAGACGTCGAAGAAGCGGCCGGCACAGTCCGCCTCATCCCGGCCTTCGACGAGTACCTCCTCGGCTGGCGCACCCGGGACCACGCCGTCGCCCCGGAACACCGCAGGCTCGTGCACCCCGGCGGCGGCATCGTCAAGGCAGCCGTCCTCGTCGACGGCCGCGTCGCGGGCACCTGGACCCGCGCGGGCGGCCGCGTCGACGTCCAGCCCTTCGAAGACCTGCCGGACCTGACCGCGGAAATCGAGGACCTGCGCCGGTTCGACGGAAAATGAGTCGATCACCGCGACCGGCGCCAGCTATGCTGCCGGGCGTGAACAGCCCCGAGTCGGACAGAGGTCAGCGGATCACCCGCTGACCCTGTTTTCTCCGACTCGGGAGCTTTGTCATGCCCTTTGCCGTCTACCTGCTCGGGCTCGCCGTCTTCGCCCAGAGCACCTCGGAATTCATGCTGTCCGGGCTGGTCCCGGACATCGCCGCGGACCTGGACGTCTCGATCGCCGCCGCGGGCTACCTGACCTCGGCGTTCGCGGTCGGGATGATCGTCGGCGCGCCGCTGCTCGCCATCCTCGCCCGCCGCTGGCCGCAACGCCGGGCGGTCACCGCGTTCCTCGTCGTGTTCGCCGCCGCGCACGTGCTCGGCGCGCTCACCTCCAGCTACGCCGTCCTGCTCGCCACGCGGATCGTGGCGGCGCTGGCCAACGCCGGGTTCTGGGCGCTGGCCACCACGGTCGCCGTCGCGCTGGTCGCGCCGGACGCCAAGGGCCGGGCGATGTCGGTGGTGATGGGCGGGGTGACACTCGCCTGCGTCGCGGGCGTGCCCGGTGGCGCCGTGCTCGGCCAGGCGTGGGGCTGGCGCTCCGCGTTCTGGGCCGTGGCCGCGCTCGCCGTCGCGGCGACGATCGCGGTGGTGCGCACCATCCCGGTGTCCAAACCGGACACCGAGGCGACCGCCGTTCGTCCGCTGCTGCGCCGTCCGCTGTTGCTCACCTACGCCACGAACGCCCTCGTCCAGGGCGCGACCTTCTGCACGTTCACCTACCTCGCGCCCCTGATCACCGAGGTGGCCGGGCTGTCCGAGGCGTGGGTGCCCGCGACGCTCGTGTTGTTCGGCGTCGGCGCGTGCGCCGGCATCGTGTTCGGCGGCCGCGTCGCCGACGCCCGGCCGCGCACGGTCCTGCTGACCGGCACGGCAGCGCTGACCGTCGGCTGGGCCGCGCTCGCGGTGAGCGCGTCCAGCCCGGTCGTCACGCTCGTTCTCGTGTTCCTGCAAGGGATGCTGGCGTTCGGGCTGGCGCCGGCGCTGACCGCGCGCGTGTTCTATCAGGCCCCGGGCAACGCGCTGGCCGGCGGCTTCACCACGGCCGCGTTCAACGTCGGCAACACGCTCGGCCCGGCACTGGGCGGGCTCGCGCTCGACGCGGGTCTCGGGTTCCGCTCGCCGGTCGTGGTCAGCGCGCTGCTCATGGTCGCATCAGTCGCGCAGGTGTACGGCCAGGTCCGACCGGCCAGGCGCGAGGTCGGCGCGTAGCACCAGGTCCTCGTCGTAGTCGCCGCGGTTCTGGTGGCGGAACGGGATCGGCTCCGCGCTCTCCAGGGTGCGGAGCCGGTCCCGCAGTCCGGCTACCGCCGCGTCGAACCCGGCGTCGTCGAGGCGGTCGGCGCTCAGCACGGCGAACGGCGGCAGCGGCGCGATGCCCGTGTACCAGAATGTGCCGTGGTGCAAGGGGAACAACAGGTCGTTCAGTTCACCGTGGACACCCCGCGGTCCGATGCTGGACGGCCGCGCGCCGATCGTCGTCACCACCATCGCACGCTTGCCGGTGAGCTTGCCGTCGCCGTAACGCAGCACCGTGCCGTCCTCGGCGGCGATCCCGTAGCCGAGGCCCTTCACGAAGACCCGGTCGAACCAGCCCTTGAGGATCGCCGGCAACCCGTACCACCACATCGGGAACTGCACCACGATCGCGTCCGCCCAGTCGAGCTTCTCCTGCTCCGCCCGGATGTCCGCGGGCAGGCGGCCGGACTCGTACGCCTCCTGCGAGGCCGAGGCGACCAGCATCCGCTCGGCCGGGTCGTGCTCGAAGTCGCCGTAGTCGACCACCGGGTTCCACTTCATCGCGTACAGGTCCGACACCCGGCAGGAGTGGCCGAACTCGTCCAGCGCCTTCAGCCCCTCGTCACGCAGCGCGGCGTTGAGCGAGCGTCCCTCCGGGTGGGCGAAGATCCACAACACGTTCATGCCACCAGGCTCCGCCGTCACCGCGCCTGCGACGAGTGGCCCGATGGTCAGCATGTGTCAGGATCGGGCCATGACGGTTTTCGCGAACGACGGCAGGCACCGGGTGGCCGTGCTGGTCCGCGACGGTCTGCTGCCGATCGAGGTCGGGATCGTGCACCGGCTGTTCGGGCAGGCCAGGGCGGGTGACGAACCGCTGTACGAGGTGCTCACCTGCACGCTCCACCCCGGCGTGGTGCGAACCGACGCCGACTTCACGGTCAACGTCGAGCACGGCCTGGACGCGCTGGCCGAGGCCGACACGGTCGTCGTGTCCTCCTCCGACGAGGACTACGGCCCGCAGCCCGGCGGTCCGCTGCAGGGCCCGCTCGCCGACGCGTTCGGGGCCATCGCGCCGGGCACCCGCATCGCGTCCATCTGCAGTGGCGCGTTCGTCCTCGCCGCGGCCGGGCTGCTCGACGGCCGCCCCGCCACCACGCACTGGCAGTCCGCCGACGACCTGCGCACCCTGTACCCGCGCGTGCAGGTCGACCCGAACGTCCTCTACACCGAGTCCGGCAACGTCCTGACCTCGGCCGGCGTCGCGTCCGGCATCGACCTGTGCCTGCACATGATCCGCCGCGACCACGGCGCCGCGGTGGCCAACGAGGTCGCGCGCGGCACGATCGTCGCGCCCCACCGCGAGGGCGGCCAGGCCCAGTACATCCCCCGGCCGGTGCCGCAGCCGACGGTGTCCTCGACCGGCGCGGCGCGGGCGTGGGCGCTGGAGAACCTGCACCGGCCGCTGACGCTGCGGCAGCTCGCCGCGCGGGAGTCGATGAGCGTGCGCACCTTCACCCGCCGCTTCCGCGAGGAGGTCGGCCTCTCGCCCGGCCAGTGGCTCACGCAGCAACGCGTCGAACGCGCCCGCCAGCTGCTGGAGGAGACCGACCTGCCGATCGACCGGGTCGCCGAGGACGCCGGGTTCGGCAGCGCCGGTTCGCTGCGCCAGCACCTGCAGGCCGCGCTGGGCGTCTCACCGAGCGGCTACCGCTACACCTTCCGCGGCAGCCGCACCGAGGATCAGGACCACAGCTCGGCAGCCGGGAGCGGCCGGCCCAGGTAGTAGCCCTGGGCCTGGTCACAGCCGAGCCGCTTGAGGATCTCCAGCTGCTTGGCGTTCTCCACGCCCTCCGCGACGACGGTCAGGTGCACGGCGTGGGCCATCGCGATGATGCTCGTGACGATCACCTCGGCGTCCCCGGACTCGCCCAGCCCGGTGATGAAGGACCGGTCGATCTTCAACGTGTCCAGCGTCAGCCGCTGCAGCTGCGCCAGCGACGAGTAACCGGTGCCGAAGTCGTCGATCGCCAGGCACACCCCGAGCTCGCGCAGCGCGGCCAGCGTCTTGCTGGTGACCGTGGAATCCCGCATCAGCGCGCTCTCGGTGATCTCCAGGCACAGCGCGTCCGCGGGCAGCCCCGTCACCGCCAGCGCCTCCTCCACGGCCAGCACCAGCGCCGGGTCGTCGAGCTGCCGGGTGGACAGGTTGATCTTCAGCCCGACCTTCGCGCCCCGCGCCCGGCGCGACGCCACCTCCCGGGTGGTCTCCCGCAGCATGTGCGAGCCGAGCAGGTTGATCAGGTCGCTCTCCTCGGCCAGCGGGATGAACTCCGCGGGCGAGATCGGCCCGTGCACCGGGTGCGTCCAGCGCAGCAGGCCCTCGACCGCGACCATCTCGTCGGTGCGCAGGTCGACGACCGGCTGGTAGGCGGCCCACAGGCGGCCGTGCCGGACCGCGTCGCGCAGGTCCTGCTCCAGCCGCAGGCGCCGCTGCATCCGCATCCGCAGCTCGACGTCGAAGAACTCGTAGCGGCCGCGGCCCAGCGTCTTCGCGTGGTACATCGCGACGTCCGCGTCGCGCAGCAGCTCGTCGGCCTCACGCTGGTCGCCGGGGCCGGTCAGCACGATCCCGATGCTCGCGTCGACGTGCAGGCGGCGCCCGTCGACCGAGATCGGGGTGGTCACCGCGTCCCGGATGTGGTTGGTCAGCGCCCGCACCCCGGACTCGTCGTGCACGCCGAACGCGATCACCACGAACTCGTCCCCGCCGAGCCGCCCCACCACGTCCCCGGCGCGCACCGCGTGCCGCAGCCGCTCGCCGGCGATCTGCAGCACCCGGTCGCCGATCGTGTGACCCAGCGAGTCGTTGATGACCTTGAACTTGTCCAGGTCGATGAACAGCACCGCGGTGGCGCCGTAACCCTCCTCGTGCAGGGCCGCGTTGAGCCGCTGCAGCACGAGCGTGCGGTTGGCCAGCCCGGTCAGCGGGTCGTGCGTGGCGTCGTGCGCGAGCCGCTCGCCGATCGCCTTGCGCTCGGTGATGTCGCTGAACGACAGCACGAACGCCGAGGAGGCCATGTCCTCCGGGTTCATCGCCCGGCAGGACACCGACAGCCACACGATCCGGCCGTCCGCGCGCTTGGCCCGCATCACCCGGCCCTGCTGCGGCTCGCCGCCGCGGCGCAGCTGCGCGGACGGGTACTCCGACGGGTCGAGCCGCCGCCCGTCCTCGTCGTAGAGCGGCCAGTTGTCCGGCGGCGTGGCCATCAGCTCCGCCTCGGTGGCGCCGAGGATGTGCTCGGCCGCCGGGTTCGCCGACATCACCCGGCCGTTCGGGCCGATCACCAGCACACCCTCGTCCAGGGCCGCGACGACCGTGCTGAACTGGCGTTCCGCGCGGCGGCGGGCGGTCTCGTCCGCGCACACCAGCACGTAGCCGTCGTCCATCTCGGCCGCCGACACCCGCACCGCCAGCGCGGAGCCGTCCGCGGCGCGGTGGGTCGTCTGCGCGACGCCGCCGTGGGCGAGCACGTCGGCCGGGTCGAGCGGCGCGCCGACCAGCCGGCCGACCTCCTGGCCCAGCGCGTCGGCCGCGCGCCAGCCGTAGATGTTCTCGGCCGCCGGGTTCCAGCTGGTCACGCGGCCCCGCGCGTCGGTCGCGATCAGCGCGTCGCTGACGTGCTGGACGAGCGCGGCCTGGTAGCGCAACGCGGCCTCGGCGGCCTTCTGCGCGCTGACGTCGCGCATGATCACCTGGAAGGCCGGCTTGCCCTCCCAGGTCGTGCGCACCGACACCGACTCCACGGCGATCCGCTCGCCGTCGAGCCTGGTCAGCACCGCCTCCGCCGGCTCGGACGTGGCGCCCGGCTCGCTCAGCCCGGCGATCCGGCGCAGCATCGACGGCACCGACGGCGGATCCACGAAGTCGGTGATCGGGCGCCCGATCAGCTCGGACGCGGTGATGGCCCCGACGAACCGGACCGCGGCGGGGTTGGCGTAGGTCAGCACGCCGTACTGGTGCACGACGATGCCGTCCGGGCTCAGCTCGACCAGCAGGCGGTAGCGGTCGGCGAGGTCGGCGAGCTCACGGCGGTCCTCGTGCCGGTCGGTGACGTCCGTGGCGATGCCGAACAGCCCGCCGTCGAACGTGCGGGCGCGGAACCGGATCCACCGCGAGTCGCCCGCCGGCGTCTCGTAGGGCTGCTCCAGCTCCAGGTCGTGCCACACCGGCGCGGTGCGGGCGGCCAGCATCAGCGGCTCGACCAGCTCGGCGAGCCGCGCGCGGATCTCCGCGTCGGGCGCGCCGGGCAGCGCGAGCAGGCGGTCGAGGCCGGGCCGCCAGGTGAGGACGTCGTCGGCGAAGCCGAAGGACCAGATCACGGCGCGATCGGCGGACAGGGCCAGGTCGATCACCTGTTCATGATCGACGGACAGGCCGGCCACGCCTTCCCCGGGGTTGGCGTTTGGCTCCATCTTCCGTCCGATCCGCCGAGCATCTTCTGCTGTCCGATTACACCATTCGGCCGCTTCACCGTGGTCCTTGTGCACCAATCTCCGGCAGCGGACTGCGCTCGGTTATGCCCTTCCGGCTGCTCGACGTTGGCTTGGAACGAGTCCGTTCCTCGGGACGGATCGTAGAGGCAATGACGAAGGAGGGGCGAGTGCGATGGACTCGCGGCAAATGGCAATCTGCGGAATCGGAGCGGTCACCGGCTACGGCTGGGGCCGCGAGCAGCTGTGGGACGGCCTGACGTCCGGCAAGCCCGCGGCCGGGCTGGAAGCCGGGTACGGCGCCCACCCGGACGAACCCGGCTGGGTGGCGAAGGTGACCGACGGCGGTAACCCGATGGACGGACCGAGCCGGTTCGCGCGGGCGATGCGGGCCGCCGCCAGGGAGGCGATCGCCGACGCGGGGGAGCGCGGCTGGCAGCCCGGGAAGCGCGTCGGACTCCTGCACGCGGTGGTGCTCGGCGAGGTGGACCTCTGGCGGGAGTTCTACCTCGACCGGGGCCGTGACCTGCGGCCCCGCGAGTACCTCGGGCTGATGCCGTCCACGCCGATGTCCACCTTCATGCAGGAGTACGGGTTCCACGGCCCGGCGATGAACGTCTCGGCCATGTGCGCCTCCGGCAACGCCGGGCTGCTCACCGCCAAGGCCTGGCTGGACGCCGGCATCGTGGACGACGTGGTGTTCGTCGCCACCGACATCTCCGCGACGCCGGAGAACGTCCTGCACTTCGTGCGGCTCGGGGTGGCGGTGACCGACACCGAGCCGCTCGAGGCGTGCCGTCCGTTCCAGGAGGGCAGCCGCGGCTTCCTGATGGGCGAGGCGTCCGTCGCGTTCGTGCTGTCGCGGAACGCGACCCGGCCGTACGCGGTCGCCCTCGGCGGCGCGATGACGCACGACGGGTACCACGTGACCTCGGTCGACCCGGACCTCGGCCAGGTCCGCGGCTGCTTCCGGGACGCGCTGGCCAACGCCGGGGTGCCCGCCGCGGCGGTGCGCTACCTCAACGCGCACGGACCGGGGACCAAGCAGTGCGACACCGCCGAGGCGACCATCCTCGAAGAGGAGTTCGGGTCGTCGACCGGGGTGTACTCGGTCAAGCCGCTCGTCGGGCACTGCCAGGGCGCGGCCTCGGCGGTGGAGGTGTCGGTCGCCGCGCTCGGGTACGACCGCGGCTACGTCCCGGCGCCGCCCGCGGTGGCCAAGGGGCACCCGCAGCTGCTCACCGGCCGGGTGCCGATCGGTGACGGCCTGACCGTGAAGTCGTCGCTCGGCATGGGCGGCCACAACTCAGTCGTCGTGCTCGGCCCGCCGGCCTGATCGCGGCCTCCGCCCCGCGGCTCGCAAGGGGGTTGCCGCGGGGCGGAAGGCGGGCTTGTGCGCGGTGGTGCGCTGCCCGAAGATCGGGGCATGACTGTGCGCACGACACCGCCGTTCCGCGCCGATCACGTGGGCAGCCTGCTGCGGCCCGCCGAACTCCACCGGGCCCGCGAGGACTTCGCCAAGGGCGCCATCGGCGCCGGCGACCTGAAGGCCGTGGAGGACAGCGCCATCCGCGACGTCGTCGCGATGCAGCGCGAGGTCGGGCTGCGCTCGGCCACCGACGGCGAATTCCGCCGCGCCTCCTGGCACATGGACTTCATCTACGCCCTCGACGGGATCTCCCGCAGCGACGAGAAGCTGCACGTCAAGTTCCACAACGCGGCCGGGGACATCGAGTTCAGCCCGGCCGGGCTGAAGGTGGACGGCAAGGTCGGGCTGTCCGGCACGATCTTCGGTGACCACTTCGCGTTCCTCAAGTCCATTGTGGACGACACCCAGACGCCGAAGCAGACCATCCCGTCGCCCAGCATGATCTACTACCGGGGCGGTCGCCGCGCCGTCTCCGAGCAGGTCTACCCCGACCTGGAGGAGTTCTACCGCGATCTGGCCGACGCGTACGCCAAGGAGATCGCCGGGATGGCCGAGCTGGGCTGCACCTACCTGCAGCTCGACGACACCAGCCTCGCCTACCTCAACGACCCGGCGCAGCGGCAGCTCGTGGCGGAGATGGGCGGCGACCCGGACAAGCAGCACGTGCGCAACATCAAGACGATGAACGCCGCGCTCGCCGGCCGCCCGGAGGGGCTGACCGTCACCACCCACCTGTGCCGCGGCAACTTCCGCTCCTCGTGGGTGGCCTCCGGCGGGTACGACTTCGTCGCCGACGCGCTGTTCAACGAGCTGGAGGTGGACGGCTACTTCCTCGAGTTCGACGACGAGCGCTCCGGCGGGTTCGAGCCGCTGCGGTTCGTGCCGAAGGGCAAGTACGTCGTGCTCGGCCTGGTCACCACCAAACGCGGCGAGCTGGAGTCGGTCGACTCGCTGCGGCGGCGCATCGACGAGGCGGCGCGCTATGTCGACCTGGACCAGCTGTGCCTGTCCGGGCAGTGCGGGTTCTCCTCGACGGAGGAGGGCAACGACCTCACCCAGGACGAGCAGAAGGCGAAGCTGGAGCGGATCGTCGAAACCGCCGAGCTCGTGTGGGGCCGTTAACCTGGGCTGATGCGGCACACATCGGCGCAGGCGCCCTCGGTCGTCGACCGCGTGCTGGACGTGCTGGCCGCGTTCACCCCCGAACGTCCGGCGATGACGCTGTCCGAGCTGAGCCGCCGGACCGGGCTGCCGTTGTCGACCACCCACCGGCTGGTCGGCGAGCTGGCGCGGCGCGGGGCGCTGGAGCGGCAGGACGACGGGCAGTACCGGGTCGGGCTGTGGCTGTGGGAGGTCGCGTCGCTGTCCCCGCGCGGGCCGGTGCTGCGTGACGCGGCGATGCCGTTCCTGGAGGACCTGTACGAGGCCACGCACGAGAACGTGCAGCTCGCGGTGCTCGACGTGCCGGACGTCGTGTACGTGGAGCGGATCTCCGGGCGTAACGCCGTGAGCATCGTGTCCCGCCCCGGCGGGCGGCTGGCGGCGCACGCGACCGGCGTCGGGCTGGTGCTGCTCGCGCACGCGCCGTCCGACGTGCAGGAACAGGTGCTGGCCGCGCCGCTGCGCCGGTACACGCCCAAGACGATCACCGGGGCCGACGAGCTGCGCCGGGTACTGGCCGACGTGCGGCGCGACGGGTACGTGATCAGCGACCGGCAGGTGGAGATGGTGTCCCTGTCCGTCGCGGCGCCGGTGTACGGGGCCGACGACGCGGTGGTGGCGGCGATCTCGATCGTCATCCCGGCCGCTGGGCCGGATCCGAGATCGATGGTGCCGGCCGTGCGCGCGGCGGCGCGGGGGATTTCGCGGACCTTGGGGGCGCCGCGCGCGTTGCGGCAGCCCAGCTGAGGGGGTTGGGTTTGTGGGCTGGGCGCTCCCGCGGCCCTGGCGAGGCGTTGGGATGGCGTGGGCGCTGCGGCCCTGCTGAGCCACCGGGGGTGGCTGGGTTCGGCGGCTGGTGAGATGCCGGTGCCCCCGGGCGCTGCGGGCTCACCTGCGCGGCCGACCGTCGCGGCCCGCCCGCTGCGCCGCGCTCCAGCAGCCCAGGTGAGGCACCGAGATGCCGCCGGGGCGCTGTGGCCTTGCTGAACCACCGGGGGTGGCTGGGTTCGGCGCGCCGGGGTGATGCCGGTGCCCCGGGCGCTGCGGCCCACCTGCGCGGCCGAGCGTCGCGGACTACCCCGCTGCGCGATTGCTTCCAGTAGCCCAGGCGAGGCACCGAGATGGCGTGGGGCGCGCCCCGCGCGCTGCGGCCTGCTGAGCCACGGGGGTGGCTGGGTTCGGCGGGCCGGTGGGATGCCGGTGCCCCGGGCGCTGCCGCCTATCCGCTTCGCGGGCTCGGCTGATCCGCGGCCTCAGCTGATCCGCCGCGCCGGGGTGATGCCGGTCAGCAGGCGGCGCGTGCGTTCGGGCGCCCACTCCGGCAGCCCGGCCACGATGTCGCCGAGGGACTGCGCCGCCAGGCTGGCCCGCCAGGCCTCGTGGGCCTCCGCCATCTTCGCGGCCAGCACGCACGTGTCCCGGCAGTCCTCGGGCGGCAGCGCGCCCCTGCCCCGCTGCCGGATCTCCCGGCACTCGTACGGCGCGGACGCCCCATCGACCGCCTCGACGATCTCCAGCAGTGTGATTTCCGACGCGGGCCTGGCGAGCCGGAAACCGCCGCGGGGGCCGGTCGTCGCCGTCAGCACGCCGGCCCGGACCAGCGCTTTCAGCTGCTTGGCGAGGTAGGGCGCCGGCAGGTCGAAGTACTCCGCGAGCTGCGCCGTCGACGCGGTGGACCCCGGCTCGAGCTGCGCCAGCGAGGTGGCGCAGTGCAGAACCCACTCGGTGCTCGATGGCAGCTTCACAACCCCAGTGTATCTCCGATATTATGGACCCAAGACATCCACAATAGGAGGAAGCAATGCGAATCGCAGTCGCCGGAGCCACTGGCAACATCGGCAGCCGCACCGTGGCCGCGCTCGAGCGGGACGGGCACGAGGTCGTGCGGATCAGCCGCTCGCTCGGAGTCGACCTCGCCACCGGCGCGGGCCTGGACGACGCCCTGACCGGCGTCGACGCGGTCGTCGACGCCCTCAGCGCGCCACCGATGAGCAGAGACGAAACGGTGGCCTACTTCGGGAACGCCACGCGCAACCTGCTCGCCGCCGAGGAACGCGCCGGCGTGCGGCACCACGTCCTGCTGTCGATCCTCGGCGTCGACCGCGTCGAGGGCAACGCGCACTACGCGGGCAAGCGCGAGCAAGAGGGCCTGGTCGCCGCCGGTGCGGTGCCGTGGTCGATCGTCCGCGCCGCCCAGTTCCACGACTTCGCCGAGATGGCCGCGAGCTGGGGCGAGCAGGACGGGGTCGTGACGATCGCGCCGCTGCTGGTGCAGCCGATCGCCCCCGGGGACGTGGCCGCCGTGCTCGCCGAGGTCGCCACCGGCGAACCGCTCCGCGACCGCCTCGACCTCGCCGGTCCGGAGCCGCAGGACCTCGTCGACATGGCGCGCCGCACGTATGCGGCGCGCGGCCGGTCGGCGAAGTTCGTGCCGACCTGGTCCGGCCTGTTCGGGCCGGAGATGGCCGGTGAGGTGATGCTGCCCGGCGAGGGCGCCCGGCTCGCGCCGACGACGTTCGACGACTGGCTCGCCGAGCAGCACTGAGCTCCCACTGAGTGGAAGCCCTGCTGGCCCACGGCCCGGGCCGACCCGCATGCTGGGTGCCGGAACAGCGGAGTTTGGAGGACGCAGTGACGCGCACACAGGTCGGGATCATCGGCGCCGGGCCGGCCGGTCTGCTCTTGTCGTACCTGCTGCACGCCGAGGGTGTCGACGCCGTGGTCCTCGAGACGCGCAGCCGCGCCTACGTGGAGAAGCGGGTGCGCGCCGGGGTCTGCGAGCACCCGACGGTCGAGCTGCTGCGGGAGATCGGCGTCGGCACGCGGTTGGACGCCGAAGGCCTGCCGCACCACGGGTTTTCGCTGCGGTTCGACGGGCAGGACCACCGAATCGCGCTCACCGAGCTGACCGGCAAGTCGATCACGGTCTACGGGCAGCAGGAGATTGTCAAGGACCTGATCGCCGCGCACGAGGCCAAGGGCTACCCGATCCGGTTCGAGGTCAGCGACGTCGAACTGCACGACGTGGACACCGACAACCCGCGCATCACCTACCGGGACTCCGACGGTGCGGCGCAGACCCTGGCGTGCGACGTGATCGCCGGGTGCGACGGCTTCCACGGCGTCAGCCGCCCGACGATCCCCGCGGACAAGGTCAAGACCTTCGACCGCGAGTACCCGTTCGCGTGGCTGGGGGTGCTCGCGCAGACCCCGCCGTCGCACGAAGAGCTGATCTACACCCACCACGAGCGCGGGTTCGCCCTGCACAGCATGCGCTCGCCGGAGATCACGCGGCTCTACCTGCAGGTGCCCAGCGACGAGAAGATCGAGAACTGGTCCGACGATCGCATCTGGTCCGAGCTGGACGTCCGGCTCACCACGAACGCGCACGACTTCGTGTTGCGTGAGGGGCCGATCCTGGACAAGGGCATCACGCCGATGCGCAGCTTCGTCACCGAGCCCATGCAGTACGGACGGCTCTTCCTCGCCGGCGACGCGGCGCACATCGTGCCGCCGACCGGGGCGAAGGGCATGAACCTGGCCGTCGCCGACGTGCGCGTGCTGTCCCGCGCGCTGGTGGAACTGTTGCAGCACAAGCGGAGCGAGCTGGCGGAGTCCTATTCGGACACCTGCCTGCGGCGCGTGTGGCGGGCCGAGCACTTCTCCTGGTACATGACCTCGATGCTGCACGTGGACCCCTCGGCGGACGACTTCACCCGGCGGCTCCAGCTGTCGCAACTGCGGTACACGGCGTCCTCCCGCGCCGCGGCGACCAGCGTGGCGGAGAACTACGTGGGGCTGCCGTTCGCCTAGGGGGCGCCACGTGTTTTCCGCGCGTGCGTCGAAATCGCGGTGCTCTCGGACTGGGCTCGGATGCTCGCTGGGCTGACGATTCAAGAGGCGGCCGGGTACGCCTCCCCTGGTTCAGGACCACCTCAGCTGACACGGCTCTCGGCCTAGCCGGTCGGGGGTGTGTCGGGAGCGCTCGCCGAAGCGGCTGGGGTTGCCGTTCGCCTGTGTGGCGCCGCGTTTCGGCACGTACAACGAGATCGCGGTGCTCTCGGACTGGGCTCGGATGCTCGCTGGGCTGATAAGGCGGCCGGGTACGCCTCCCTGGCGTCAGCCGCGCTGCGCGTCATCCGCGCAGCCGGGGTTGCGATCCAGTCAGACGCTCGTCAGCGGGTTGCTCGGGGAATCGCGGTGATTGGCACGGCGTGGGCCGGGAAACAGAGGTGCGTTCCCGGCCACGCCAGAGAAACGGACGGGAAGCGCCGACGAGGCGGGCTGTCGTTCGCCTGCAGCGGAAACGTCAACCCCGGGTTGACGACTCCAACACCGTCAACCTAGGGTTGACGCATGACCAGTTCAGTTCGCCTCGACGACTTGATCGAGGCCATCAAGCGGCAGCACCCGGACCCCGATCCCCTCCAGCAGCTCTCCGACGCGGTGCTCCTCGGTGAGCACCTCGGCGACGTGGCCGACCACCTGATCGGCCACTTCGTCGACCAGGCACGGCGGAGCGGCGCGTCGTGGACGGAGATCGGCGCCAGCATGGGCGTTTCCAAGCAGGCGGCGCAGAAGCGGTTCGTGCCGAAGGATTCCCCCGGCGCCGGCACGGAGGCCTTCAGCCGCTTCACCGAGCGCGCCCGCCGGGCGGTCGTCAACGCCGAGAAGGTGGCCCGCGGCGCGGGCAACGAGCAGATCGAGACCACGCACATCCTGATCGGCGTGATCGGCGAGCGGGACGGCCTCGCCGCGAAGGCGGTGGAAAACCTCGGCGTCACAACGGAATCGGTCGGCGAACGGGTCAACGCGACCCTCCCGCCGCCGGTGGACGGCGAGCTGCCCGCGCACATCCCGTTCAGCCAGGACGGCCGCAAGGTCATCCAGCTCACGGTGCGGGAAGCCCTGCGACTGGGGCACAACTACGTCGGCACCGAGCACATGCTGCTCGCCCTGCTCGACCAGGCCGAGGGGCCTGCCTACGAGGTGCTCACCGAACTCGGCATCACGAAGGACGCCGTCGAGGGGCAGATCCGCGAGATGCTGCGGGGCATGTTCCCGGACGCGTGACGGGCGCCGCGCGGGCGCCCTCACGCGCCGATCAGGCCGGCTCCCCGTCACCACCCTC
Organism: Amycolatopsis sp. NPDC006125; assembly: GCF_040614195.1. Taxonomy (NCBI): domain Bacteria; kingdom Bacillati; phylum Actinomycetota; class Actinomycetes; order Pseudonocardiales; family Pseudonocardiaceae; genus Amycolatopsis; species Amycolatopsis sp. NPDC006125. The sequence continues at coordinate 13,170 of NZ_JBEXTZ010000053.1, read as the reverse complement.
GACGGCGACGCTTCGCGTCCAGCTATGCCCCGACCTCGGGGCGGCCGTCCTCGGCCCAGCGGGTGTGGAACGAGCCCTCCCGGTCGACCCGGCGGTAGGTGTGCGCGCCGAAGAAGTCGCGCTGCCCCTGCACCAGGGCGGCCGGGAGACGCTCGGCGCGCAGGCCGTCGTAGTAGGCCAGCGCGGTCGAGAAGCCCGGCGTCGGGATGCCCAGACGGACCGCGGTGGAGATCACCGACCGCCACGAGTCCTGCGCGTCCTCCACGGCCTTGCGGAAGTCGCCCGCGGTGAGCAGCGTCGGCAGGCCCGGCTCGGCCGCGTAGGCGGAGCGGATGTCGTCCAGGAACTTCGCCCGGATGATGCAGCCGCCGCGCCAGATCGCGGCCAGCGCGCCGAGGTCGATGTCCCAGCCGTACTCCGCGCCGCCCGCCTGGATCTGGTTGAAGCCCTGCGCGTAGGCGACGATCTTCGACGCGTACAGCGCGCGCTCGACGTCGTCGGCGAAGGTCTCCGCCGCCGCGCCGGTCAGCGGGGCGCGCGACGGGCCGGGCAGGCCGCGGCTGGCCGCGCGCAGGTCCGCGCTGCCGGACAGCGACCGCGCGAACACCGCCTCCGCGATGCCGCTGATCGGCACACCGAGGTCCAGGCCGATCTGCACGGTCCAGCGGCCGGTGCCCTTCTGCTCGGCCTGGTCGGTGACCACGTCGACGAACGGCTTGCCGGTCGCGGCGTCGGTGTGCGCCAGCACCTCGGCGGTGATCTCGATCAGGTACGAGTCCAGCCGACCGGTGTTCCAGGTGCGGAACACCTCCGCGATCTGTGCCGGCTCGTACCCGAGCGCGCCGCGCAGCAGGTCGAACGACTCCGCGATCAGCTGCATGTCGGAGTACTCGATGCCGTTGTGCACCATCTTCACGAAGTGCCCGGCGCCGTCCGGGCCGATGTGGGTGCAGCACGGGTCGCCGTCGACCTTGGCCGAGATGCTCTCGAACAGCGGGCCGAGCGACTCGTAGGACTCCTTCGAACCGCCGGGCATGATGCTCGGCCCGTGCAGCGCGCCCTCCTCGCCGCCGGAGACGCCGGTGCCGACGAAGTGCAGCCCGCGCTCGCGCAGGGCGGCCTCGCGCCGCCGGGTGTCGGCGAAGTGCGCGTTGCCCGCGTCGACGATCACGTCGCCCTCTTCCAGCAGCGGCGCGAACTCCTCGATGACCGCGTCCGTCGGGGCGCCGGCCTTGACCATGATCACCAGCTTGCGCGGCCGTTCGAGCGCGTTCACGAACTCCTGCGCGGAGTAGGTGGGGATGAATTCGCCTTCGTCGCCGAACTGCTCCACCAGGTCGCGTGTGCGCTGTTCCGAGCGGTTGTGCAGGGCGACGGTGTGCCCGTGCCGCGCCAGGTTGCGCGCCAGGTTCCGGCCCATGACGGCCAGGCCCGTGACGCCGATGCTCGCCTTCTTGCTCATGCGCAGCCTTCCCTCTCGAAGCTCTCTCCGCACCCTAGCGCGAAGCCCTGTTCCCGCAGGTGAACGCGTGAGTAACTAGCGTTCAACCACTTTTCCTGCCAAACTCCATCCAGTCATCGCCGCGCTACGGTGCGGCATGGAGTACGGTCATGGGTTCCACTACGAGGGGACGAGGCGGGACGAGGTGCCGTGGAGCGGGTGAGGGCGCGGAAATAGGCAATGGCTAGCACCGTTACTTCCCGTCGCAAGCAACTCGGCAACGAGCTCCGGCACGCGCGACTGGCCGCGAAGATGACCCAGCAGCAGGTCGCCGAAGTGCTCGGGTGCACGCAGGGCAAGGTCAACAAGATCGAGTCCGGCGCGGTGGGCGTCAAGCTCGGCGACGTGCGCACCATGCTGGAGGCGTTCGGCATCAACGGCGACGAGTCGGAGGCGCTCATGAGCCTGGCGCGCGCCGCGGCCGGGCAGCGGGGCGCCTGGTCCGGCTACCGGTCCGTCGTGCCGCACTGGTTCCGGACGTTCACCGACCTCGAGCCGGCCGCCGTCGAGATCATGACGTGGCACGGCGAGCGCATCCCCGGCCCGCTGCAGTCCGAGCACTACATGCTCAAGCAGTTCACCGAGTTCGGCGCCACCGACGTGACGTCGCTGGTGCGCAACCGGCTGGACCGCAAGGCCGTCTTCGACCAGCCGCAGCCGCCGTACTACCGGTTCATCATCAGCGAGGCCGCGCTGCACCGCGCCCCCGGCGGCCGGGCGCCCGCCGTGATGCTGGACCAGATCGAGCACCTGCTGGAGCTGGACCGGCGCCAGCGCGTGTACATCCACGTGCTGCCGTTCGGGGCCAGGCTGGCCGCGGTGCCCAACGACTTCACGATCATGCGCTTCCCCGACCGCACCCGCGACTTCGTCTACATCGAACACTCGGCGGGCGGGATCTACCTGGACGACCAGAAGGACTTCCAGCTGTTCGTCGACGCGTGGGACCGCCTGCGCGGCGCGGCGCTGGAACGGCAGGAGACGCGCGAGTTCCTGAAGAACATGGCCGATCAGTACCGCGTCGCGATGGGAGCCTAGGCTTCGTTCAAGATCAACTTGTTGGGGGCTGGGCGTGGCTGAACCGGATCAGGACAACGTGGACCTGGACCGTCCCAACGCCGTCCGGATGTACGACTACTACCTGGGCGGCACGGGGAACTGGGCGATGGACCGCGTCCTCGGGGACAAGGTCCTGGCCGAGGTCCCGTTCGCGCCCCTGATCGCGCGCGCCAACCTGGAGTTCCTGGAACGGGTCCTGCGGTATTGCGTGCGCAACGGGATCGACCAGTTCCTCGACGTCGGCTCCGGCGGGCCGACGGTCGGCACCGTGCACCGGATCGCCGACGCGCTCGACCCGCGCAGCCGGTGCGTGTACGTGGATCGCGAACAGGTCGCCGTCGCACACGGGCAGCTGCTGCTGGAGCGCGAGGGCGACCCCGAGCGGCACGCGATCGTCCGCGCGGACCAGCGCGATCCGGACGCTGTGTGGCAGGCCGCGATGGGGGCCGGAGTGCTCGACCGGACCCGGCCGATCGCGTTGATCTTCTGCGCGGCGCTGCACTTCATCCCGAACGCCGAGCCGGCAGGCGAAATGCTGGCCCGTTACCGCGCGCGCCTGCCCGTCGGCTCGTACCTGGTGATCTCCCACGCGACGTTCGACGACCTGGACGTGCCAGCGGAGTACGCGGCGAGCATCCGGGCGGCGTTCGAGTTGTACGAGAAGTCCGGCACGCCCGCGTTCTCCCGGCGGTACGACGAGATCGTGTCGTTCTTCGGCGACTTCGAGATGGTGGAGCCGGGCGTGGTGTGGCTGCCGCAGTGGCGGCTGGACGAGGCGCCGTCCCCGGTGACGCGGAACTTCGTGGCGAACCCGTCGATGTCGATCGGGTGGTGCGGAGTGGGCCGGAAGCGCTGAATCGTTCGTCCCGCACCCGCCCGGGTGTCAGCCGACCGATATTCGGCGCCCGGCTGACCGTTCCGGCGAACGGTAGTCCTTAGCTGCGGAACCCGGTCGACCTGGTCGTGCCGGGGGACTCCGACACGACGATCGCGACCATCCAGCGGTTCCCCGTCAGGGGCGGGCAGTAGCCGTCAGCCGCGGGGCCGGGGCAGCGCCAGTTCCGCGTTGTGCCGCCACGCGTGCCAGTGCCGCCGGAACGAGCGCGGCAGCAGCGTCCACCGGCGACGGCCGGGGGTGTGCGCCGCGGGCTCGCTCCGGTGCGGAGCCGTCGAGTCGGTCAGGATCCGGACGGTCATCTCCGTCCCCCTTCCAGTAGCGGCCGGGGATTCCTGCAGACGCCCGCCGTGGCGAGGCAGTGCTCGCACGGCATGCCGGCCCCGATGGGCAGCCATTCGATCTCCGGCAGCCGGAGGCGCGCGCCGCAGCCGGCGGTCAGCGCGCCACGCAGGACCGTGCCGGGTTCGAGCGGGAACAGGTGCGCGCAGCGCCGGGTCTCGCGCGCGGTGCCGGGGGCCGGCCTGCCGATCACGGTGACCGGGCCCGGCCAGTCCTCGCGCAGGTACCAGACCGCCGAGGCGTCGGCGTCCGCCGCGAGCCAGCCGAGCATCCGGGAAAGCGCTTCCGCCGGGCTGCCCACGCGAGCGGCCTCGTCCCGGCCGTTGACCTTGCCGACGACCACGAACGGGTCCGGCCGGCACGGGGCCGCGGGCCGCTCCGCGACATCCACTCCGAGCACCGTCGACCTCCCCCAGAACACGCGACGCGGGTCTGTGATCGACCCGACCGGCGGGAATAATCCTACTCCTGGAATAATCCCAGTGTCGAGTGGTCAAAGTTTGCATCACCCGACTGGACCCACGTGGTTCCAACGAAAGGACCAGGGATCGCCCCGCTTCGCCACGCGGCGGGACGGGACCTCAGGCACGGAGGTAGGGACTGATGCCGGAATACCCGCGACCGGTGGATTACGACCCGCAGACGGCGGCGCACCTGTTCGACGAGTCGAAGTGGCAGAAGTCCTTCGCCAGCGAGCCCAACGGCGGGAACTGCGTGGAGGTCAACATGGCCGCGCCGGGGCTGGTCGGGGTCCGCGACACCAAGCTGGCGAGCAGCCCGGTGTTCGTGTTCGACGCCGGCGAGTGGGCGGCCTTCCTCGAAGGGGTCAAGGCGGGCCAGTTCGACCTGCGCTGATCCGGGATTATCGAAACTCGTGTGTTATTGACCACATCCGGGCGAGTGGCGCTTCCGGGTCGCCGGACGACCCGGAAGCGCCTGCCGGATCAGTTGGACGGCCTGCTGCCGCCGCCCGGAAACCCGCCCTGACCACCGGGGAAGCCGCCCTGCTGTCCACCAGGGAAGCCCTGCTGGGCCGAGCCGTCGGTGATCGACGTGGCCGTCGCGGTGTCGCCGGAGACCTTCGCCAGCACCGTGACCGTCGAGCCGGTCGCCAGGTTGCCCGCCTTCTCCGTCGACGAGTCGATCACGTAGGTCTGGGTGTAGCCGTCCTTGCTCTTGACCGTGATCGAGGTGGCGCTCAGCGCGCTGACCTCGCCGGTCTGGAACCGCTCGATGGCGTAGCCGCCGTCGGCCGACACCGTGAAGTCGCCGTGCAGCGCCTCGCGCAGGATCGACGCGGTGCCGCCGGCGCCACCCATCATGCGTCCGCCGCCGGGGAAGCCACCCATCCCGCCCTGCTGGTTCGCCTCGGACGAGGTGCCCGCGTAGATCGCGACCCCGCCGACGGCGGCGATGACGACCGCGACGGCCGCGGCGATCGCGGTCTTCCTGCCGGACCACTTCGGCGCGGGCGGTTGCGGGTCGCCCCACGCGGCGGCAGGTGCCTCGGTGGTCGTCGGCTCCGTGCTCATCGTGTCCCTTTCGCGTTCGGTCGCGGCAGGGTCCACCCCTGCCACCCCACAGGTTCGGCGGCCCGGCTGTGCGGAGGCTGTGTGCGAGGTGGGCGGACCCTGTGCGCGTCCACCGCTCACAGGGAACACACAGACGGGTCACAGGGAAGACCCACCGGAGCGGCCGAAGATGGGACCATGACCAGCATGAACGCCGCGACGTCCGGTGCGGGCAAGGCCGATCTCAAGCACCCAGACGGCTCGGCGGTGCGCGTCCTCGTGGTCGACGACGAGGAGACCCTGGCCGAGCTGGTGTCGATGGCCCTGCGCATGGAGGGCTGGGAGACCCGCAGCGCGGGCACCGGCACCGAGGCGGTCCGCGTGGCCCGCGACTTCCGCCCGGACGCCGTCGTCCTCGACGTGATGCTGCCCGACTTCAGCGGCCTGGAGGTGCTGAGCAAGCTGCGTGCCGAGGCGCCGCACCTGCCCGTGCTGTTCCTCACCGCGCGGGACGCGGTCGAGGACCGCATCGCCGGGCTGACCGCGGGCGGCGACGACTACGTGACCAAGCCGTTCAGCCTGGAAGAGGTCGTGCTGCGGCTGCGTGCGCTGCTGCGCCGCTCGCGGGTGGTGTCCGCCAACGAGGGCTCGACGCTGACGGTCGGCGACCTGACCCTGGACGAGGACAGCCGCGAGGTGTTCCGCGGCGGCGACCCGATCTCGCTGACCGCGACCGAGTTCGAGCTGCTCCGCTTCCTGATGCGCAACCCGAAGCGGGTGCTGTCCAAGGCCCAGATCCTGGACCGGGTGTGGAGTTACGACTTCGGCGGCCAGGCCAACATCGTGGAGCTCTACATTTCCTACCTGCGGAAGAAGATCGACGCGGGCAGGGAGCCGATGATCCACACCATGCGCGGCGCGGGGTATGTCCTCAAACCGGCAGGCTGAGCACGCCCGCCCGCGGCGGCTCCTGCCCTCCTCCCTGCGCGGCAAGCTGATCGCGCAGGTCATCGCGCTGCTCGCGCTCGTGTGCCTGGTCGTCGGCCTGGTCACCGAAATCGCGCTGCGCAGCTTCCTCTACCACCAGCTCGACGACCGCCTGGCCGCCGCGAGCGAGCGCGGCACCCGCCAGCCGCCGCCGGGCTCCTGGAACGGCTCGCCCAACCAGCCGCCGCCGGACTCGCTCCGGGTCCCCGGGCAGGGCATCGGCACGCTGGCCGTCGTCGTGTTCCCGGACGGCGCCGTGCGGGCCGGGGTGCTGCGCGGGGGTTCGACTTCCTCGGACAACCCGTTCCCCAGCGACCCGGTGCCGTCCGCGGAGCTGCGCACCCTGCTCGCGCTGCCCGCCGACGGCAAGCGGCGCAGTGTCGACCTCGGCGACCTGGGCGACTACCGGGTCGTGTCGGTGCGCGCGCACGACGGCGCGCTGCTGATCACCGGTCTGCCGCTGGCGGAGGTGAACGAGACGCTGTGGCGGCTCGGCTTCATCTTCGGCGGGGTCGCGCTCGGCGGCCTGCTCATCGCGGGCGGGCTCGGCGCGATCACCATCCGCCGCACCATGCGCCCGCTGGACCGGCTCGCGGACACCGCGTCGAAGGTGTCCCAGCTGCAGCTCGACCGCGGTGAGGTGGCGTTGTCGATCCGGGTGCCGCCGGTGGACACCGACACCCGCACCGAGGTCGGCAAGGTCGGCGCGGCGTTCAACCAGATGCTCGGGCACGTCGGCGCGGCGCTGAACGCGCGGCAGGCCAGCGAGAGCCGGGTGCGCCAGTTCGTCGCCGACGCCAGCCACGAGCTGCGCACGCCGCTCGCGGCCATCCGCGGGTACGCCGAGCTGGCCCGGCGCAGCGGTGATCAGGTACCGCCGGACATCGCGTTCGCGATGGGCCGGGTCGAGTCCGAATCGGCCCGGATGACCACCCTGGTCGAGGACCTGCTGCTGCTCGCGCGCCTGGACTCCGGGCGGCACCGCGTCTACGAGCCGGTCGACTTGTCCCGCATCGTCGCCGACGCGGTGTCCGACGCGCACGTCGCCGGGCCGGACCACCGGTGGCAGTTGGACGTGCCTGCCGACCCGATCACCGTCGTCGGCGACGCCGACCAGCTGCACCAGGTCGTGCTCAACCTGCTCAACAACGCCCGCACCCACACCCCGCCGGACACGGTGGTCACCACCAAGCTGGCCGTCGAGGGCGACGAGGTCGTGCTGCGGGTGACCGACAACGGACCCGGCATCGCGCCGGAGGTCCTGCCGACGGTGTTCGAGCGGTTTGCCCGAGGCGACACGTCCCGGTCCCGCGCGGCCGGCAGCACCGGGCTCGGGCTGGCGATCGTGGCCGCCGTCGTCGCCGCCCACCGCGGCCGCGTCGGCGTCGAAAGCAAGCCGGGTCACACCGAATTCACGGTGCGTTTCCCCAGGTAGCCCGTTCGGGAGCCGCTCACAGGCTCCGCACAGCTCGGGCACATGATCGCCACAACGCGGCGGGCCACCGTCGAGCTCATGACGACCTCCGCCGACGCCTCTCCCGCACCTCGGCCGGCCGACCCGCAACGGAGCACGTCCCCGGTCCTCGACGTCGTCGTCCCCGTGTACAACGAGGAGACCGACCTCGCGCCCTGCGTGCGCCGCCTGCACACCTACCTCTCCGACGCGCTGCCCTACCCGTTCCGCATCACCGTCGCCGACAACGCGAGCACCGACTCGACGCTGTCGATCGCGCGGGCGCTCGCCGCCGAGCTGCCCGAGGTCGAGGTGCGGCACCTGGACCAGAAGGGCCGCGGCCGCGCGCTCAACGCCGTCTGGTCCGCCTCCGACGCCCAGGTGCTGGCCTACATGGACGTCGACCTGTCCACCGACCTCGCCGCGCTGTTCCCGCTGGTCGCGCCGCTCATCTCGGGGCACTCCGACCTGGCGATCGGCTCCCGGCTGGCCCGCGGCGCCCGGGTGGTGCGCGGGCCCAAGCGCGAGTTCATCTCGCGCTGCTACAACCTGATCCTGCGCGGCGCGCTGGCCGCCCGGTTCACCGACGCGCAGTGCGGCTTCAAGGCGATCCGCGCCGAGGTCGCCCGCGAGCTGTTGCCGCTGGTCGAGGACACCGGCTGGTTCTTCGACACCGAGCTGCTCGTCCTCGCGCAGCGCTCCGGCCTGCGCATCCACGAGGTGCCGGTGGACTGGGTGGACGACCCGAACTCGTCGGTCGACATCGTCGCCACCGCCACCGCGGACCTCAAGGGCGTCGCCAGGATGATCCGCGGCTTCGCCCGCGGCACCCTGCCCATCAGCCAGATCCGCGCCCAGCTGGGGAGGCACCCGATCGCCGTCACCGAACCCGGCGTCCCGCCGAAACTGGCCAGGCAGCTCGTCCGGTTCGCCGCGATCGGCGTCGGCAGCACCCTGGCCTACCTGGCGCTCTACGTCCTGCTCCGCACCGGCGTCGGCGCGCAGGCCGCGAACCTGATCGCGTTGCTGGTCACCGCGGTCGCCAACACCGCGGCCAACCGGCGGTTCACCTTCGGCGTGCGCGGGTCGAAGGGCGCGGGGCGGCACCAGTTCGAAGGCCTGATCGTCTTCGGGCTCGGGCTGGCGCTGACCAGCGGATCACTCGCGCTCCTGCACGCCGGCGCCGAACCCGGCAGGTTCGCCGAGCTGGTGGTGCTCGTGCTGGCCAACCTGGCCGCGACCGTCCTGCGGTTCCTGCTGTTCCGCAACTGGGTCTTCCGAAAGAACCGATAGGAGAACCGACTCGACATGTCGACTGCGGCTGTTTCCTCCGATCCGGCCCGCCTCGGGCCGGTCCCCGCCGCGGCGCGAACGCGGACCGCGGGCCGTCCGCCGTGGGTCCGGCCGTCGGTCGCCGTCCTGCTGGTCGCGACCGCCGCGCTGTACCTGTGGAACCTGAGCGCGTCCGGGTACGCCAACGACTTCTACGCCATGGCCGTGCAGGCGGGCACGAAGAACTGGGAGGCGCTGTTCTTCGGGTCGCTGGACCCGGGCAACGTCATCACCGTCGACAAACCACCCGCGTCGCTGTGGCTGATGGCGCTGTCCGGGCGGCTGCTCGGCTTCTCCAGCTTCAGCATGCTGCTGCCCAACGCGTTGTGCGGCGTGGGTTCGGTGGCGCTGCTGTACGCCGCGGTGCGGCGCACGTCGGGTCCGCTGGCCGGGCTGATCGCCGGGGCGGCGCTCGCGCTGACGCCGGTCGCGGCGCTGATGTTCAAGTTCAACAACCCGGACGCGCTGCTGGTGCTGCTGATGGTGGCCGGCGCGTACTGCACCGTCCGGGCGCTGGACCGGGCGAGCACCGTCTGGCTGATGCTCGCCGGCGCCGCGCTCGGGTTCGGGTTCCTCACCAAGATGCTGCAGGCGTTCCTGGTGCTGCCCGCGTTCGCGCTGGTGTACCTGGTCGCGGCGCCGACCGGGCTGGGCAGGCGGCTGCTGCAGCTGGTTTACGCCGCGGTCGCGCTCGTCGTCGCGACCGGGTGGTGGATCGTCGCCGTCGCGCTGTGGCCCACCGAGTCCCGGCCCTACATCGGCGGATCCACCGACAACACGCCGCTGGAGCTGGCCTTCGGCTACAACGGCCTCGGCCGCATCTTCGGCGGCGACGGCAACGGTGGCGGTGGTGGCGGCATGGGCGGCAACACCATGTTCGGCGGCGAGACCGGCCTGTTCCGCATGTTCGGCGCCGCGTTCGGGGTGGAGATCTCGTGGCTGCTGCCCGCCGCGCTGATCGCGCTGGCCGCCGGGCTGTGGTTCACCCGGTTCGCGCCGCGCCTGGACCGGACGCGTGCCGCGCTGCTGCTGTGGGGCGGCTGGACGGTCGTCACCGCGCTGGTGTTCAGCTTCATGAGCGGCACGATCCACCCGTACTACACGGTGGCGCTCGCCCCGGGCATCGCCGGGCTGGTCGGCATCGGCGTGGTGGAACTGTGGCGCGGACGGCACAACTTCGCCGCGCGGATCGTGCTGGCGCTGATGCTCGCGGCGACCGGTGTGTGGGACTTCATCCTGCTGGCCCGCACGCCGGACTGGCAGCCGTGGCTGCGGTGGGTGCTGCTGCTGCTGACCGCGCTCGTGGTGGCCGGGCTGCTGTTCGGGCTGGACCGGATCCGGCGCGCGGGAATCGTGCTCGCCGTCGCCGGGGTGATCACCGGGCTGCTCGCGCCAGGGGCGTACGCCGTGGTCACCGCGAGCCAGGGGCACACCGGGTCCATCCCGACGTCCGGGCCGTCCGGCAACTCGATGGGCTTCGGCGACCGGGCAGGAGCCGAGTCGGCCGAACTGATCGCGCTGCTCCGGCAGACCACCACCAAGTGGTCGGCGGCGACCAACGGCTCCCAGTCCGCGGCCGGCCTCGCGCTGAACTCGGACACCGCGGTGATCGCCATCGGCGGCTTCAACGGCGGCGACCCCGCACCGACGCTGGCGGAGTTCCAGCAGTACGTCGCCCGGGGCGAGATCACGTACTACGTCTCCGGCGGCATGGGCCGCGGCGGCTCCGGCGAGATCGCGCAGTGGGTGGCGGAGAACTTCACAGCTCAGACGGTGGGCGGCAGCACGGTCTACGACCTGACGACAGGTGCGACGACCGGTTGAGTACACTGAAGGCGGACCCCCGCGGCGTCCATCCTGTGAACCTCCCCAGGGCCGGAAGGCAGCAAGGATAAGCAGGCTCTGACGGGTGCGGGGGTCCCCTTCGTCAAGGGCTCTGCCCTTGCACGAAGGGGACTACGTCCGCTGTGTCTTCCGGGGGGCGACCCCCCGGACCCCCACGGTGCGAGCTCCTCGGCCTGGCGGGCGCTGGGCGCGTTGGGTTTGGACCAGCTCAGGTTTCGGCTGTCAGGATCGGCTGGAAGAAGCCGCTCTCCTCAGGCTCGTGCCACATCGGTCCGGAGAATCCAGCCACGTCGACCAGGTCCTGCAGCTCGGCGCGGGTGATTGCCCAGTATGTCGTCGTGTGGACCTTCGTCGTCAAGTTTGGGAGTACCTGGAACAGCTCCACGTCGTAACGTTCGCCATCGGGGTGCCAGTGCCAGAGTTGGAAAGTGATCGTGCGGCCGTCCGGGGCCTCGTGCTCTGATGGGGGTGTGGCGGCTGGGTGGGTGCGTCTTGCCTCGTCGTAGTCGCGGGTGCTCAGGATCAGCCGGCCGGGTTCGCGCAGGACGCGGTGCATTTCGGTGAGCGCCCGGAGCACGTCCTCGGGCGTCAGCAGGTGTGGGAGTGAGTTGTCGGCGCAGACGACGGCGTCGAAGGTCGCGGCCGGGAACGGCAGGGCGCGCATGTCGGCGGCGGCGACCGGGAGGTCGGGCACCCGGGCCAGCGCGCCGGGGCTGAGATCGGTGCCCACCACCTCGTGGCCCTGTGCGGCCAGGCCCAGGGCCTGGGTGCCGATGCCGCACGCGCAGTCCAGCACCCGCCGCGGGGAGCCGCCCAGCAGCCGGTGCAGCGCTTCGCCCTGGCGGCGGACGCTCGACGGCCAGTCCGCGTAGATGCGGTGGTAGTCCGCGGCCAGCCGGTCGTAGAAGCGGCGGGTCACGCCCAGCAGGCTAGTCCGAGCTTGTCGGTGGCGGCCGGTACTCTCGCCTCGTGGCCCTGGCTCTCTACCGCAAGTACCGTCCGGCGACCTTCGCCGAGGTCGTCGGGCAGGAGCACGTCACCGAACCGCTGCGCGCCGCCCTCACCGCGGGCCGCATCAACCACGCGTACCTGTTCAGCGGGCCGCGCGGCTGCGGCAAGACGTCCAGCGCGCGCATCATGGCCCGCTCGCTGAACTGCGTCGAAGGCCCCACCCCGGACCCGTGCGGCAAGTGCGATTCGTGCCGCGCGCTGGCGCCCGAGGGGCCGGGCAGCATCGACGTCACCGAGCTCGACGCGGCCAGCCACGGTGGTGTCGACGACGCCCGCGAGCTGCGCGACCGCGCCTTCTACGCGCCTGCCGAGTCGCGGTACCGGGTGTTCATCATCGACGAGGCCCACATGGTCACGACGCAGGGTTTCAACGCCCTGCTGAAGATCGTCGAGGAGCCGCCGGAGCACCTGATCTTCATCTTCGCGACCACCGAACCGGACAAGGTGCTGCCCACCATCCGGTCGCGGACGCACCACTACCCCTTCCGGCTGATCCCGCCGAGCGCGATGCGCGACCTGCTGGAGCGCAACGTCGCGGCCGAGGGCATCCACGTCGACCCGGCCGTGTACCCGCTGGTGATCCGCGCGGGCGGCGGTTCGGCGCGTGACACCCAGTCGGTGCTGGACCAGCTGCTGGCCGGCGCGGGCCCGGACGGCGTGACGTACGACAGGGCCATCTCGCTGCTCGGCGTCACCGACTCGGCGCTGATCGACGACATGATCGACGGCCTCGCCGCGGACGACTCGGCGGCGGTGTTCGGCACGGTCGAGCGCCTGGTCGAGGCCGGGCACGAGCCGCGACGCTTCGCCAGCGACCTGCTCGACCGGCTGCGTGACCTGGTGCTGCTGCGGTCGGTCCCGGACGCGGCGGCGCGCAACCTGGTGTCGGCGCCCGCGGACGAGCTGGACCGCATGACGGCGCAGGCCGAGCGCGCAGGCCTGGCGACGCTGACCCGGTACGCGGAGATCGTGCACAACGGCCTGCTGGAGATGCGGGGCGCCACCGCGCCGCGGCTGCTGCTGGAGCTGTTGTGCGCCCGGATGCTGCTGCCGTCGGCGTCGGAGAGTGAAGCGGCGGTGCTGCAGCGGTTGGAGCGCCTGGAGCGACGGGTCACCGTGAGCGGCGGGGGAAGCCTGCCCGCCGCTGATGGGCAGGTCGCCGCTGCCGCACCCGAGCGGTTCCAGCGGCCGTCGCAACGCGCGGCGGCTCCGGCGGCTGCCGCCGAGGTGGCTG
>NZ_JBEXTZ010000052.1:0-57071 GCF_040614195.1 Amycolatopsis sp. NPDC006125 | reverse complement strand
CTCCTCGGCGTCGAAGGAATCCTCAAGTACCGCGACGCCTCCGTGGTGGACCAGGCTACGGTCACGACCCGCCGACGCCGCCGCCCGGCGCGGGCGTCAACCTGAGGACTGCCCGCCCGGACCGGCCTGCCGGAGGTCCCGCGTGCCCGCCGCCGGCTTCGGCAGCCAAACGCTGAGCGGGACTTCCCGGACGCGGCCGCCAAACCCCCACACGCAACCCGGCTACGGCAGCCAAAAGGCTGAGCTGAACCTCCCGGACGCGTCCACCAGACCTTCACACGGAAACCCGGCCTCGGCAGCCAAACGCTGAGCGAAACCCCGCGGACGTACCCGGCAGACCCCCACACGGAACCCGACGTCGGCAGCCGAAAGGCTGAGCGAAACCCCCCGGACGCGCCCGCCAGACCTTCACACGCAACCCGACCTAGGCAGCCAAACGCCGAGCGAAACTCCCCGAACGCGCCCGCCAGACTCCCAGGCGGAGCGTCGTTCAGCGCTCGTCGATCCGGATCGCGTGCATCGCGGCCTCCTCGGCCGACGCGCCGGCCCCGTCGACGCCGATGTCGCGCGCGTAGAGGTCCACCTCGGCCTCACCGTCGGCCAGCGCGATCAACCGGCCGGTCCGAGTAGAACCGCGCTTGCCGTCGCCGGACTGCGTCGAGCGCCCTGCCAGGGGCTCCGACCGCGGCCGGAGCCGCGCACCTGCGTCAGCCTGACCACTGCCCGCCTGGACCGGCCGACCGGAGAACCCGTGTGCCGGTCAGACTCCCAGGCGAAGCGTCGCTCAGCGCTCGTCGATCCGGATCGTGTGCATCGCGGCCTCCTCGGCCGACGCGCCGGCTCCGTCGACGCCGATGTCGCGCGCGTAGAGGTCCACCTCCGCCTCACCGTCGGCCAGCGCGATCAACCGGCCGGTCCGCGCGTCGCCGACCTCGTCGTCCAGCAGTTCGCCGTCCGTGTCGTACGTGTCGCCGAGGCCGTCACCCTCATCGGATTCGGACTCGGCCACCTCGCGCGCCAGGCGCTCGGACAGCCCCTCGCCCGTCGCCTCCTCGCGCGCCGTCGTGCCCCAGCCCTGCGAGGCCCACGGCCGTTCCGCCGCCGAGTAGCCCTCGTCCAGCGGGTCGTCCGGCCCCCTGGTGTCCAATGTGTCCGACGCGTCCAGTTGCTCGTAGACGTCGTCGTCGATCTCGTCGCGGTCCATGGTGCGCTCCCGTTCGTGCAAGCCTGCGCACAGCATCGCACGAACGGGAGCGCGGGCATCAGGGCGTCAGGATCGCGCGGCCCCGGATGCGACCCGCGTCGAGGTCGTCGATCGCGTCCTGGAACCGCTCCAGCGGGTACTTCGTGGTGTGCAGCCGCACCTTGCCCTGCGCCGCGAGCACCATCAGCTCGCACAGGTCGGTGTAGGAACCGACCAGGTTGCCGATGAAGTTGATCTCCGTGGAGATGATGTCGATCGTCGGCACGTCGATGTTCTCGCCGTACCCGACCACGTGGTAGTCGCCTGCCCGGCGCAGCATCCCGACCCCGTCGCGCGTCGCGCCGCCCTCGCCGACGAAGTCCAGCACCACCTCGGCCCCGGCGCCGCCGGTCAGGTCCAGCACCTCCTCCACCTGCCGCCCCTCGGCGACGACCCCGTGGTCCGCGCCGATCGACACGGCCAGCTTCACCGCGTCCGGGTTGCGGTCGACCACGATCAGCTCGGCCGCGGTGAGCGCCTTGAGCACCTGGATGCCGATGTGCCCGAGCCCGCCCGCGCCGATCACCACGCACCGGTTCCCCGGCCGCAACCGCCGCGCCGCCTTGGCCGCCGCGTGGTAGGCGGTGAGCCCGGCGTCGGCCAGCGCGGCGACGTCGGCCGGCTCCAGCGAGTCGTCGATGCGCACCACGCTGCGTGCCGAGGTCTTCAGGTACTCGGCGTATCCGCCGTGCGTGTCGATGCCCGGGAACGCGCTCGCCGAGCAGTGCACGTCGTCGCCCTCCCGGCACGCGGCGCACAGCCCGCAGGTGATCAGCGGGTGCACGATGACCTTGTCGCCCTCCGCGACGTTGGTGACCGCGCTGCCGACGGCGTGCACCCAGCCGGCGTTCTCGTGGCCGATCGTGTAGGGCAGGGTGACGCCGGACTTCTCCGCCCACTGCCCTTCCAGGATGTGGATGTCGGTGCGGCACACCCCGGCGCCGCCGATCTTCACGACGACGTCCCAGGGCCCGGTGACCTCCGGCTCCGGCACCTCGGTCATCCGCAGGTTCTCGTGGTAGCCCACGACCTGTACTGCCTTCACGACACCTTCTCCTTCACGGGTGACTGGTCCGCCGCCGACTCCGGGTAACGCGTCCGGAGCAGGCCGCGGCAGAAATGGGCGTTGCCGTCGATCGAAATGCGGATGGACCGCGCGAACCGCAGCCGCAGCGGCACTTCCTCGCGCGGGTAGCGGTTGCCGTCGTCGTCGACGAGCGCGAACGCCGACGGCTCGGTGCTCAGGCCGAGCGCCTCGCGGCGGCGCAGCAGCGCGGTCGTCGCCGGGCCGGGCGGCAGATCGCCGAGGACGACGTCGTGCAGCCCGTCCTCGGGCAGGCCCGCCCGCAACATCGCGGTGAGCACGCGTTCCATCGCCGCGGTGTGCGCCTTGCGGCGGAACGTGGCGCGCAGCTCCGCCAGGCTCTCCTCGGCCTCGTGCCCGAAGGTGCCGCGGTAGCCGGCATCGGCGGCCAGCCCGCGGTTGATCAGGTCCGAGTCGTGGTGGTCGTCGAGGAACACCGCGACCTCGCCGGCACCCGGCAGCGCGGACAACGCGTCCTTGGCGTCGGAGGCCATCAGGTAGGCGAAGTTCGGCGAGCAGAACGACGTCGGGAGCCGCAGGTGCACGGTCACGGCGGATCCGGACACCTCCAGGGACCGCACGAACCCGAGGTCGGTGATGGGTTCGTCCAGCTCGGGGTCGATCACGGTGTCCAGCGCGCGGCGGGCCTGTGCTTCGGTGACCATCACGCCACCGCCACGGCCTGCGGCTCCTCACGCGGGAGCTGCAGCTCGGCGGGGACCGGGATGTCGTACATCGCGGCCGCGTTGAGCCCGAGGATCTTCTTCTTCTGCGCGGTGGTCAGCGGTGCGTACTCGGTCATGTCCTCCGGGATCTGGAAGTCGACGAACCGCTCGACCAGCCACCGCGGCGTCCAGAGCGCGTAGTCGCTGGAGAACTGGATGCGGTTCTCGTCCAGCCAGTACAGCAGTTCGCCGATGATCTGCGCGAAGTACCGCGGCCGGGTGTGGATGAACGGGATCGCGACGGCGAGTCCGGCGTGGACGTTGGGCTCCTGCGTGGCGATCCAGCAGAAGTCCTCCAGCCGCGGCAGGCCGCAGTGCTCGACGACGAAGTTCAGGTCGGGGAAGTCGGTGGCGACCTTGTCGATGTCGGCGACGTCGAAGGCGTCCCGGTCCAGCGGCCGGATCGTCGGTCCCTTGTGGACGTGGATGTTGCGGATGCCCAGTTCCTGCGCGGCTTCCAGGTACTTGTAGGACCAGGGATCGTCCAGTTTGTATCCGCGGGAATCGCCCTGCCATTCGGCGGTGTAGAGCTTGACGCCCTTGAGGCCGAACCGTTCCGTGTCGCGGCGCAGCTGGTCCAGCCCGGCCTGCTCGAAGCGCGGGTCCCAGAAGTGGTTGTAGGTCAGCTTGTCCGGGTGGGCCTGGGCGAGCGCGAAGGCCTCCTCGGTCTGGCCGAAGCCGCGCTCGTAGAAGGCGCCCAGGTGGGCGGGCTGGAAGATGGCGTGGTCGACGTAGCCGTCTTCGAACAGGTCCTTCATCAGCCGCGCGCCGCCCTGGTAGAGGTAGTCCTCGTAGGGCCACACCTCGGACTCCGGGCTGAGGTTGCGGTGGTAGTCGTAGAAGCAGTCGATGAACTGCTTGCCGTGGATGTTGCGCTGGTTCTCCGGGCGGGCGTCCCACAGCGCGATGTGGGCGTCGACGATGAAGTAGTTCTCGCCGTCCTTGGTGTACATCAGTCCGGGTCCTTCCGACGTGGCGACCGTGGCACGTGCACCGGTGACGGTAGGTAGCCGGGCGCCGCGGCGGGCCCGCGTGGCGTCTCAATATGAGACAGTCGGACGACCTGCCTGTCCGGCGCGGCGCGGTAGCCTCGCCGGAAGACGCAACGATGCGGACGGGAGGTCGCCGATGGTGGATCAGCGGGCGGTCCTGCCGCCCCGGCTGGCCGCGTCCTGGCAGCGCAGCAGGCAGTACGGGGTGTCACCGGAGACGGTGCGGCCGGCGTTCACCGGCACCGTCGACCACGATTCGCTGTTCTTCGAGTGCGGCCAGGAGGTGCTCTCCGGCCTGCACACCACCCTGGCCAACGAACCGGTCAGCCTGATGCTCACCGACAGTGACGGCCTGGTGCTGAGCCGGCTGTGCGACGACAGCACCATCCTCCGTTCGCTGGACCGCGTCCACCTGGCGCCGGGCTTCTCCTACGCGGAGCGCGACGCCGGCACCAACGGGCTCGGCCTCGCGCTGGCCGACCGCGCCCCGTCGCTGGTGTCCGCCGAGGAGCACTACTGCACGGGCCTGTGGGGCTACACGTGCGCCGCCGCGCCGGTGCTGGAGCCGGGCACGAACCGGCTCATCGGCAGCGTCAACCTGACCACGTGGTCGAAGTCGTCGAAGGAGCTGCTGCTCGCGCTGGCCCAGGCCGCGGCTGGCAACACGGCGGCGCTGATGCTCGCCCGGTCGCACGGCCACCTCGCGCCGCCGGGCCCGCGTGGCGAGGTGTTCCGCGTCTACTCCGACCGGCTGCCCGACGTCGCGGCGAACCTGTCGACCGTATGGTCCGACGCGCTCGCCGAGGCCCGCGCGGCAATGGAGCACGGCCGCGTGGTGTGCGTGACCGGCGAGCCGGGCAGCGGGAAGGCCGCGCTGGCGTCGATGGCCCGCCGGTCGGTGCGCCCGCGGGAACGCGTCCTCAACGCCCGGCCGCCCGCGCCGCAGGACGCGGCGTCGTGGCTGGCGCTGTGGACGCCGGAGGTGGGCAAGGCCGACACGTGCGTGATCCTCTCCGGCGCCGACGCGCTGCCCGCCTACGCGGCGGAGGAGCTGGCCGCGCTGTTCGCCGGGGCGCGCGGCGGGTTCGTGATGACGGCCGCGGACCACGCGGGCGTGCCGGACGCGCTGCGGGCCCTGGTCGACGCGGTGGTCGAGGTGCCGGCGCTGCGGTACCGGCCGGACGACGTCCTCCCGCTGGCCGGGCACTTCGCGCGGGAGAGCCGCGGCCGCCCGGTCACCTTCACCCCGGCCGCGTCGCGGGCGCTGACCGCCTACCCGTGGCCGGGCAACGTCCGGCAGCTGCGGCAGGTGGTGCGCGAGGCGGTGGCGCGGGCCGACGTCGTGGACACCCGGCACCTGCCGCCGGAGGTGTTCACCAGCCCCGGCCGCCGCCTGACGCGGATGGAGGCCGTGGAGCGCGACGAAATCGTGCGCTGCCTGACCAAACCGGGCACGACGGCCGCGCAGGTGGCGTCGATGCTGGGCATGAGCCGCGCCACGGTGTACCGCAAGATCGCCCAGTACGGGATCAAGGTGCCGCGCCGGTAGGTACGCTCCCGCGTCATGCCCACCGAACGTCCCGAGATCCCGACCGTCGGCGGTGAACGCGAACTGCTGCGCGCCCACCTCGAATACCACCGCGCCACGCTGGCCTGGAAGTGCGACGGACTGTCCGATGCGGACCTGCGCAAGCAGTCGATGCCGCCGTCGACGCTGTCGCTGCTCGGGCTGGTGCGGCACATGGCCGAGGTCGAGCGCGCGTGGTTCCGGCGGACGATCAACGGGGAGACCGAGCTGCCGCTGGTGTGGTCGGACGAGGGCGACTTCCAGGTGGCCTACGACGCGCGGGAGTCGACGCGGTCGGAGGCGTTCGCGGCGTGGCAGGCCGAGGTCGAGCACGCGCGGCGCATCGAGGCGGCGGCCGGGTCGCTCGACCTGGTCGTGCACTCGCCGCGCTGGGGCGCCGACGTGTCGCTGCGCGCGGTGATGCTGCACATGATCCACGAGTACGCCCGGCACAACGGGCACGCGGACTTCCTGCGCGAGGGCGTCGACGGGGTCACCGGCGCCTGACGTGCGAACCGCGCCGCGGCGCGGTAGGTGTGGTGTCGTGGACCCGGCACAGGCATTGCGGCAGATCGCGTTCGAGCTGGAGCGCGCGGGCGCGCCGACCTACCGGGTGCGGGCGTTCCGGCGCGCGGCGGCCGTGGTGGCTGGGTTGCCGCCGGACGAGCTGGCCGAGCGGGTCCGGCTCGGCACGTTGAAGGCGCTGCCGGGCATCGGTCCGGCGACGGCGCAGGTGGTGGAGCAGGCGTGCGCCGGTGAGCAGCCGGACTACCTGGCGAAACTGCTCGCGGAGGCCCCGGAGCCGGACCGGTCGGGGTTGCGGGGCGCGTTGAAGGGCGACTGCCACACCCATTCGGACTGGTCGGACGGTGGCAGCCCGATCGAGGAGATGGCCGAGGCGGCGCGCGCGCTGGGGCACGAGTGGATCGCGCTGACGGATCATTCCCCGCGGCTGACGGTGGCGAACGGGTTGTCGGCCGAGCGGTTGCTGCGGCAGCTCGACGTGGTCGCGGAGCTGAACGAGAAGCTCGCGCCGTTCCGGATCCTGACCGGCATCGAGGTCGACATCCTCGAGGACGGTTCGCTCGACCAGCGGGACGACCTGCTGGAGCGGCTGGACGTGGTGGTGGCGAGTGTCCATTCGAAGCTGCGGATGCCGTCGGAGCCGATGACCGAGCGGATGCTGGCGGCGGTGCGGAACCCGCTGGTGGATGTGCTGGGGCACTGCACGGGGCGGATGGTGATGGGCCGCGGGCGCCCCCAGTCGGAGTTCGACGCCGAGCGGGTGTTCGAGGCGTGTCGCGAGAACGGGACCGCGGTGGAGATCAACTGCCGCCCGGAGCGCATGGACCCGCCCGACGACCTGCTCGCGATGGCCGCCGGGATCGGGTGCGTGTTCACCATCGACACGGACGCGCACGCCCCCGGGCAGCTGGACTGGCTGGGGAACGGGACGGTGCGCGCGGAGGCCGTGGGCATCGGGCCGGAGCGCGTGCTGAACACGCTGAGCGCCGCGCAACTGGGCGGCTGACGGACGCTGGTCGCGTCCGGCGTTTTCACGCCTGTTCGGTGATCGGAACCGCTACCCTGAGCGCGGATTCGATGGGGAGGAACCTGACGTGAACAGCTACGACACGGGCGGACTCAGCGTCGGCGCCGCGATCGGGGTCTCGCTGGGCAGCCTGGCGTTCGCGGTGCTGATGGTCGCCGCCATCTGGCGCGTGTTCAGCAAGGCGGGCCAGCCCGGCTGGGCGGCGATCGTCCCGATCTACAACACGATCGTGCTGCTGCGCGTCGCCGGGCGGCCGTGGTGGTGGATCCTGCTGATGCTGATCCCGCTGGTCAACGTCGTGCTGCTATTCATCGTCTACATCGACCTGGCGCGCTCGTTCGGCCGCGGCACCGGGTTCGGGGTGCTGATGGTGTTCTTCCCGTTCATCCTCCTGCCCATCCTGGGGTTCGGCAGCGCGCGCTACCTCGGCCCGGCGGGCGGGCAGCCGCATCCCGGGGGTCCGCAGCCGGGCGGTCCGCGCGGGCCACAGGCGTATCCCGGCCAGCCTTACCCGGGCCAGCAGAGTCCCGGGCAGCAGTACCCCGGAGCGGCGGGGCCGTATCCGGGACAGCAGCCGTACGCGCCGCAGCAGTACCCCGGGCAGCCGCACCCCGGGCAGCAGTACTCCGGGCAGCAGTACTCCGGCCCGCAGCATCCCGGCCCCCAGTACCCCGGGCAGCAACATTCCGGCCAGCAGTACCCGGGTCAGCAGCATCCCGGGCAGCCGTACCCAGGCCCGCAGTCCCCGGGGCAGCAGCCGCCGCGGTAGCCCGGCCCCACAGCCTCGCGGACTTCGCCCCCCTTGCGGCGTCGTCCCATCCGCCCGCGCGCACCACACGCTCCTCCGGCGCCATCCCATCCGCCCGCGCGCACCCCACCCTCCTCCGGTGCTATCCCATCCGCCCGCGCACGCCACACGCCCCTTCCGGCCCCTCGCCTCCGCCCCTTCGGCCCGCCGCGCTCGCGCGGCTCGCCGCACCCTCACGCTCCCCTGCACGCCCTCCGCGGCCCGCCGCCTCCGGCGGCCTCCGCGGCACCGCCCCATGACCCCCCTCACCATCAGCGCCTGGCGCCTCCGCGCCCTCGGCCTCCGGCCCCTCGGCCCAACGCACCCTTCGGCCCACGGCCCCTTGCCATCTGCGCTCTCGCGGCCCACCGTCTCCAGCGGCTCCGCCCCTATCGCCCCGCCCCGACCCACCATCGGCGCCCGGCGCCTCCACGCCCGCGCCATCCAGCCCCGCGGCCCACCGCCCCCGGCCGGCCTCCGCGGCACCGCCCCTTGCCCCTCCGCCCTCCCCGCCTCCACAGCACCACCCATCCCAACCCACCACCCCTCGCCCCTCCGCGCTCCCCCGGCCCGCCGCCTGTGGCGGCCTCCCCCGCCCAAGCCATCCCCGGCCCCTCTGCGCAGCTCACCTGCCCGCACCCGCTGCCGTGCGCGTCATCCGCGCGCGTGTCACCGTGATGATGTGCTGACCGTGCTGCTGGCCGTGCTCGCCGCCGTCGCGAACGCCGCGGGTGCCGTTCTCCAGCGGGCCGGGGCGCGGAAGCAGCAGGGCAGCGACCTGGACGTCGGCGCGCTCAAGGGGCTCGTCCGGACCCCGGTGTGGGTCGCGGGGGTCGTCGTCATGCTCACCGGGCTCGTGTTGCAGGCGGCGGCGCTCGCGACCGGGCCGATCGTCCTCATCCAGCCGATCATGGTGTCCGAGCTGGCGGTCACGCTCGTCCTGGCGGGGCTGGTCTTCCGCACCCGCCTCGGCATCCGGGACTGGGTCGCCGCGGTCGGGATGGCCGTCTCGGTCGGGCTGCTGCTGTTCGCGCTCGCCCCGGGCGGTGGGGACACCCGCGGCGTCTCGGCGCTGGAGTGGCTGCTCGGCTGCGCCGTGACGATCACCTGTGTGGCCGTGCTGTTCGTGGCGGGCAAGCGGGACGAGACCACCCACAGCGCGGCCTTCCTCGGCGCGGCGGCGGGGTTGTGGTTCGGGTTCACCGCGGTCCTCATGGCCGGGGTGACCGCGGCGCTCACGGCGGGCGGCGTGCCGGGGTTGTTCAAAGCCTGGCAGACCTACGCGATGCTCGTCGCCGGGCCGGCCGGGTTCTTCCTGCTGCAGACAGCACTCCGGGCCGGGCGGCTCGTCGCCGCCCAGCCCGGGCTCGTCCTGGCCAACCCGCTCGTCGCGCTGGGCTGGGGCCTGCTGGTGTTCGGGGAGCACGTCCGCGGCGGGCCGTGGATCGCGCTGGAACTGGTGGCCGCCGGCGGCCTGGCCGGGTGCACCGTGCTGCTGGCCGGATCGCCGCTGCTGCGCGACGAGGACCCGGCCCCGCAGCCCGCCTGACTCACACCCCGGCCGGGACGCGCTCCACCCGCTCGGCGGCGCGGCGCCGCAGCAGGCCGCTCAGCGCGAACCGGCCCGGGCCGGCCACCGCGATCAGCAGGAACACCCACGCGTACAGCGCCGCGGTCTCGCCCATGTTCTGCAGCGGCAGCAGGGCCAGCGGCTGGTGCACGGTGAAGTAGGCGTAGGCCATCGCGCCGGAGCAGATCAGCGCCGCGCCCCGGGTGCCGAGGCCGAGCATCACCAGCACCCCGCCGCCCAGCTCGATGACGCTCGCCCACCAGGCCGGCCACGCCCCGAGCGGCGCGCCGGCGCCCTGTCCGTCCATCCCGCCGAACGCGCCGAACCCCTGCAGGCCATGAAAGGCGAACAACAGTCCGACCACTATGCGGACGACGCCCAGGACGACGGGGGTGAGCTGGGTCTGCGAAACCGGAATGCGAGCCATGATCGATCCTTCCTCCGAAGTTGCTGTCATCAACACGTCGAAGGAACCCGGGCCGGATCGACAACTCGCCCCGATTATTTTTCCGGCGAGGTCACCACTGCTGCGGCGGCGGGCCGTAACCCGGCGGCGGCGCCTGGTAGGGGCCGGGCTGCTGCGGCGGGCGCTTGCCCCACTCGCACCAGCGCGCGGTGAGCGGCACCAGGGCGAGGACCAGCGTGGCGATCGCGGGCGACAACACGGCCAGCAGACCGCCGACGCCGCCACCGATCGCCGCCGCGCTGTCGAATTCGCTGCTGAACCGGTCGTCCGAGGACAGCACGATCAACGCGACGAGGCCCTGCACGATGTGCAGCGCGCTGCCCGCGGCGACGAGCCAACGGCCCGCGGACTTGCGCAGGAACAGCAGGATCGCGCCGGGCAGCAGGGTGGCGAACTCGATCAGGTACACCGTGCCCTGGAAGATCACGAGCCACTTGAGGTCCTCGACCACGTCGTCGAGGACGCCGAAGTTGGCGATCCCGATGGCGACGCCCCACAGGGCGCCGAGGACGGCGAGCACCCCGGCGGTGATCGCGGTGCCACCGCTGGGCGGCTGCTGGACGGAGTACTGCTCGCCCGGGTAGGGCGGGGGCGCGGCCGGGTACTGGCCCGGCTGGGGCGGGTACGTCATGGGAACCTTCCGATCGGACTTGACCGGCGTGATCCAAACAGACGAGCCGCCCGCGCGTGGCGGAAGTGACCGATTCGCGACCCGGATCACCACTGCGAGTGAGGCGCCCAGGTGTACGGGCCGGGCCGCGGCGCGCACCACCGCGCGGTCGCCGGGACCAGCGCCATCACCAGCGTCACGACGGCGGGCAGGATCTGCAGGAACACGATCGCGAAGTCGCCGTGGACGTAGGACGGCCCGGCCTTGTCGACGTAGACCAGGTCGGCCAGCTCGTACCCGACGCCGGCGACGAGGGTCTGGACGACGTGCAGCGCGCTGCCGCCCACCAGCAGCCACCGCCCGGCGGCCTTCCGGGAGAACAGCAGCACCGCCCCGGTCAGCAACAGCACGAACTCGACCAGGTAGCCCATGCCGCGCATGCCGAGGACCCACTGCACGCCGGTGGCGGTCTCGTCGATCGCGGCGAGGTTCGTGACCGCGGCCGCGATCGCCCACAGGGCGCCAAGGCACCCCAGGACGCCGGCGGTGATGGCCGTGCCGCCGCGCGGCTGCCGCGGGCGCTGGAACGGACCGGACGGGGGCGGAGGCGGAAACGTCATGTGCCGACCCATCTCGCGGGGGACCGCTCCGATCACAGCAGGAGTTCCCGCCCGGTGTGGCGGAAGTGACCGATCCGGGACCTGAGTTCGACGCCTAAGATCACCCGGTGGCCCAGACCGAGCAGCAGCAGGCGTTCTTCACCGCCGACGGCGACGAGCTGGCCCCGGCTCCGGTGGCGCGCAGCTGGTGGAACCCGGAGATGATCCACGGCCGCCTGCTGGGCGGGCTCGCCGCGCGGGCGCTGGAACGCGAACAAGCCGCGCCGGGCCTGCACTTCAGCAGGCTGACCGTGGACCTGTTCCGCAACGCGCCGCTCGCCCCGGTGCGCGTCGAGACCGCGCTCGTGCGCCACGGGCGCCGCATCCGGGTCGCGGATGCCCTGGTGCACGGCGCGACGGGGCTCGTCGCCCGCGCGACGGCGGTGTTGCTGCGCAGCGGTGAGCAGCCCGCCGCGCCCGTCCCGGCCACCCCGGCCTGGGACGCGCCGCCGCCCGAGGAACTGTGGGAGCCGCGGGAACAGGGCTGGGCGATCTGGCGGTTCGACGAGCACAACCAGCCGCTGCGCACGGGCCGCGGAACCGGGCGGCGGCGGGCGTGGCTGCGTGAGTCGCGGGAACTGGTCGAGGGCGAGGCGCTGTCGCCGTTCGTGCGGGCCGCGCTGGCCGCCGACACCGCGAGCCCGCTCGCCCACGCCAGCGCCGGGAGCCTGGACTTCATCAACGCCGACTACACGTTGTCGCTGAGCCGCTTGCCGCTGTCGGACGCCATCGGACTGGAGTCCTCGGGTCACCTCAGCGAGGACGGGATCGCCGTCGGGCACTGCACCCTGCACGACACCGCCGGGCCGATCGGGTTCTGCCTCACCACGGCGGTCGCGAACCCGGGCCGCAAGGGCTGACAGTCCCGTTTGGGCGGCCGACCGTCGGGAATCCCGACCGGATCACCGATGGGAGGCTCCCATGAACGGCAACGCGAACAACCAGCCGGAGTCGGCGCCGGGGATCCCGGAGTCCGATCCGCCGCAGGGCGGCCCGAACGCCGACAACGACACGCCCAACCCGGCCGACCTCGCACCCGGCTTCGGCGGCACGTCCCGCACCCGGCCGCTGAGCACCGAGGAGGAGGACCAGACCGGCAACGGCTCGTGACCGGATCGGTCCGGACTCCGGCCTGATCCAGCCTGCCGTCGCCGGCGCCGGAACCGCAGACTCGACGGCATGAACGAAGCACTCGTCGTCGTGGACATTCAGGAGTCGTTCCGGCAGCGGCCGGGCTGGCGGCTCACCGCGAACCCCGCGGTGGCGGAACGGGCGGCCCTGCTCGCCGAGCACACGCGCGCACGCGGCGGGCTCGTGTGCTGGGTCCTGCACAGCGAACCCGGCAGCGGCACGGTGTTCGACCCCGCGCTCGGCCACGTCCGGCTGATGGACGGGCTGACGCCTGCCGAGGGCGAGCCGCTGCTCACCAAGACCGCGCACAACGCCTTCACCACCACGAACCTGCAGCAGATCCTGGTGTCGCGTGGAATCCGGCGGCTCACCGTCTGCGGCATCCGCACCGAGCAGTGCTGCGAGACGACCGCCCGGCTGGCGTCCGATCTGGGCTACGACGTCACCTTCGTGACCGACGCGACGACCACCGACCCGATCCCGCACCGGGACGCCCCTGCCGGGCGCACGCCGGAGGAGATCCTCGCCGATCCGCGCACCCTCGGCACGGACGAGATCATCGCCCGCACCGAGTACGCGCTGGCCGGACGGTTCGCCGCGATCCGCGGCGTCGCCGAGCTGACCGGAGTGGGCGTAGGCTGACCGGATCGTGACCCGTGTGGCCTTCGTGCTCCTCCCCCGCCTGCACTTGCTGGACCTCGCCGGGCCCGCGCAGGTGTTCTCGACAGCCCGCGACCTGGGGCTGGACTACGTGCTGGCCTACCTCGGTGAGCGCGCGACGGTGGAGACGGCGCAGGGCGTGCCGGTGACGGCGGAGCGGGACTGGCCGGACCTGTCCGCAGGCGATCTGGTGGTCGTCCCGGGGTGGCGGTCGCCGCGACTGACGGCGGCGCCGCTCAGCGCGGCGGGGCTGGCGTGGGTGCGGGCGCACCACGAGCGGGGCGGCACGGTGGCGAGCGTGTGCTCGGGCGCCGACGCGCTGGGCCGGGCGGGCCTGCTGGACGGCCGCCGCTGCACGACGCACCACGAGCTGCAGGACGAACTCGCGGAGCGCTACCCGGCGGCGACGGTGGTGCGGGACGTGTTGTTCGTGGTCGACGACCGGGTGGTGACGTCGGCCGGGATCGCGAGCGGCATCGACCTGGCCCTGCACCTCGTTGCTGCGCGGCACGGCCCGGCGGTGGCGGCGCGGGTGGCCAGATCGATGGTGGTGTACGCGCGCCGCAACGGCGACGAGCAGCAGGCCAGCGCGATGCTGCGGCACCGGTCGCACGTCAACGACACCGTCCACCGCCTCCAGGACCTCATCGACGCGCGGTTCGCCGGCCCGCTGAAACTGGCCGAACTGGCGGCCGCGGTGGGCTGCAGCGAGCGCACGGTGACGCGCCTGTTCACCCGCGCGACCGGGCTGACCCCGTTGCGGTACCAGCAGATGCTGCGGCTGGAACGCGCCGAGCACCTGATCGGCCACGGCTCGACGGTGGAAGCCGCCGCGCGGGCCGTGGGTTTCGAGGACGCCCGCATGCTGCGCCGGCTCCGCGCGCGCACCGGTCGCTGAACCGGGGGACCTCCGGCTCCGCGGCGGCGTGCCGGTGCCAAGATGGCGATCTTGGGGGACGTGGCAGGGGGCCGCGTCGTGACTGGGGGACACGATGACGGCGCTCGGCCACGCACGACTCACCCACGCCCGCCTGCGCTGGATCACCCGTGCCGCCGCCGCGGTCCTCCTCCTCACCACGGTCGGCTGGGTTCTGCTGTTCCAGGGCTTCCTCGACCTGCACGTCTACCGCACCGGCGGCTTCGCCTGGCGCACCGGCACCGCGCTGTACGAGCCGGGCTTCGCGGCTCTCGTGCCGGGCATGCCGCTGCCCTTCACCTACCCGCCGTTCGCCGCGATCCTCTTCGCGCCCGTCGAGCTCCTGCCGTGGCACGTGGCCAAGTTCGCGATCAGCCTCGCGTCCGCGGCCGCCCTCGCGGTCACCACCACGATCACCGCCCGGCGCGTGATCGCCGACCGCGCCGCCGCGGACGCCCTCGGCATGTCGGTGGCCGTCCTGTGGGCCCTGTTCGAGCCGGCCCGGCAGACCATCGGGTTCGGGCAGATCAACCTGATCCTGATGGCTCTGGTCGCCGCCGACTGCCTGCTCCCCCGCACCCGCTGGCCCCGCGGTCTCCTGGTCGGCGTGGCCGCGGCGATCAAGCTCACCCCGGCCGTCTTCGTGCTGCTGTTCCTCCTCCGCGGCCGCTACCGGGCCGCCGCCACCGCCGTCGCGTCCTTCGCCACGTGCGGGCTCGCCGCCCTGCTGCTCGCGCCCCGCGACTCGGCGCAGTACTGGCTGCACACCCTCTTCGACCCGGAACGCATCGGCGGCCTCTCCTACGCCTTCAACCAGAACATCCAGGCCGTCCTGGTCCGCCTGCTGCCCGCGAGCACCCCGCTGTGGGCCGTGCTCGCCGCCGCGGTGATGGCATTGGCCGCGGCCGCCGCGCGCCGTGCCCGCGACGACGTCACCGCCCTGCTCGCCATCGCCGCCGGCGGGCTCCTCGCGTCGCCAGTGAGCTGGTCGCACCACTGGGTCTGGGTCCTGCCCGCCGCCGTGGCCGTGCTCGTCCGCGCCCCGCGCTGGACCCCGGTCCTGCTGGTCTTCGCCGTCGGGCCGCACTCGTGGCTGCCGCAGACCCACGACCTCGAGATGCACTGGACGTGGTGGCAGCACCTGCTCGGCTCGTCCTACGTGCTGGTGACCATGGTCGCGCTGTATAGGTCGTTATACGCCGGGAATTCCACTCCGGCCGGAATCGTTGAACAAGACGGCCGCCGGTTTCGCCCGTCCCGATCTGGCGACACCGGCGGCCCTGGTACCGGCACCGCGCGCCCGGTAGCGTCCGGGGAGTCCGAGGACGTGATCAACACGGTGAGGTGAGACGGTGCCGTCCCTGCTCGTCGCGAACCGGGGCGAGATCGCCGTCCGGATCATGGGAACCGCCGCCGGACTGGGCTTCCGCACCGTCGCCGTGTACCCCGAGGACGACGCCGAGTGCGCCCACGTCACCCGAGCCGACCACGCGGAACGCCTCGACGGCACCTACCTCGACGCGGCCGCGATCGTGGCCGCCGCGCAGCGCACCGGCTGCGATTTCCTCCACCCCGGCTACGGTTTCCTCGCCGAGAGCCCCGAACTCTCCCGCCGCTGCGCCGAGGCCGGAATCCGCTTCGCCGGACCGTCCCCGGAAGCCCTCGAACTGTTCGGCGACAAGACCCGAGCCCGCGCACGCGCCCGTGAGCTGGGCATTCCCGTCCTCGCGGGCACCGACGGCCCCACCGACCCGGCCACGGCCGAGGCGTTCTTCGCCGAGCACGGCGCCGTGATGGTCAAGGCGCTGGCCGGTGGCGGCGGCCGCGGCATGCGGCCGGTGACCGACGCCGCCGACCTGCCCGCCGCGCTGCGCCGGTGCGCCTCCGAGGCCGCGGCCGCGTTCGGTGACGGCTCGGTCTACCTCGAACGACTCCTCCCCCGCGCCCGCCACATCGAGGTGCAGATCGCCGCCGACGGCGAGACGGTGCTCGCGCTCGGCGACCGGGACTGCAGTCTCCAGCGACGACGCCAGAAGCTCGTCGAATTCGCGCCCGCCGCGCTTGACCGGGACCTGCGAAAGCGTTTGCACCAGGCGGCCACCGTGCTCATCGGGTCCACTGTGTACCGCGGTCTGGCCACTGTGGAGTTCCTGGTCGACGGCGGTGAATTCGTGTTCCTGGAGGTGAACCCGAGGCTCCAGGTCGAGCACACCGTCACCGAGGAGGTCACCGGGCTCGACCTGGTCGAGATCAGTCTTCGCCTCGCCGCGGGCGAGTCGCTGGACCGCACTGTCCCCGAGCCGCGCGGGGTGGCGCTCCAGGCCCGCGTCAACACCGAAACGGTGCGGCCGGACGGCACCGTGTTGCCCGGCGGCGGCGCGCTCACCGCGTTCCAGCCGCCCACCGGGCGCGGCATTCGTGTGGACACCCACGGCTACCCGGGCTACGCGGGCAACCCGCGCTACGACTCGTTGCTGGCCAAGGTGATCGTGACCGGACCCGACCTCGCCGCGGCCGCCGCACGGGCCCGCCGCGCGCTCGGCGAGTTCGCCGTCGCCGGACCGCCGACGAACCTCGCCCTGCTCCGGGCGCTGCTGGCCGAACCGCTCGACGCGGTCGACACCACGTTCGTGGACCGCCGCCTGCCGGACCTGGTGGACGAGATCACCGGACCGGCCGCCGCGCCGGGCACGGTCACCGCGCCGCAGCAGGGTGTCGTGGTGCAGGTGTGCGTGGCCGAGGGCGAGACCGTCACGGCCGGTGCGGAACTCGTCGTGCTCGAAGCCATGAAGATGGAGCACGTGATCACCGCCGAGCGGGGCGGCGTCGTGCTCGGTGTCGCGGTCAAACCGGGCGACACCGTGACGGCCGGGGCGGTGCTGGTGACCCTGCGGGAGAACGGCGACACGACCACGGCCGGCGAGGTGACCGAGGCCGACCTGGACCACGTGCGGCCGGACCTCGCGGAAACGCTGGCGCGGCACGAGATCGGCCTGGACGCCGCCCGTCCGGACGCGGTGCGCAAGCGCCACTCCGCCGGGCGGCGGACCGCGCGCGAGAACGTCGAAGACCTGTGCGACCCCGGCAGCTTCACCGAGTACGGCGCACTCGCGATCGCCGCGCAGCGCCGGCGCCGGGACCTCGGCGACCTGATCCGCCGCACCCCCGCCGACGGCATGATCACCGGCACCGCGACCGTCGGCGGCCGTCCGGTCGTGGTGCTGGCCTACGACTACACCGTGCTCGCCGGCACGCAGGGCGTGCACAACCACCGCAAAACCGACCGGATGCTGCGGATCGCGCGCGACCGGAAGCTGCCGGTCGTGCTGTTCGCCGAGGGCGGCGGTGGCCGGCCGGGTGACACCGACACCTCCGCGGTGGCCCAGCTGGACGTGCCGACGTTCCGGATGGCCGCCCAGCTGGCCGGCGAGGTGCCGACGGTCGCGATCGTCTCCGGCTACTGCTTCGCCGGGAACGCGGCGCTCGCCGGGGTGTGCGACGTGGTGATCGCGACCGCGGGCAGCTCGCTGGGCATGGGCGGCCCGGCGATGATCGAGGGCGGCGGGCTCGGTGTCGTCGCGCCCGGTGACGTCGGGCCGATGCCGGTGCAGTACGCCAACGGCGTCGTCGACGTGCTGGTCGCCGACGAGGCCGAAGCGGTGGACGTCGCGCGGCGTTACCTGTCCTATTTCACCGGCCCGGCCGAGGCGGGCGAGCCGCACGACCAGCGCCGGTTGCGGCACCTGGTCCCGGAGAACCGGGTCCGCGTCTACGACGTGCGGCCGGTTCTGTCCACAGTGGCCGATCCGGGCAGCCTGCTCGAACTGCGGTCCGGGTTCGGCGCCGGGGTGATCACCGCGCTGGCCCGGATCGGCGGGATCCCGGTGGGCGTGCTGGCGAACAACCCGGGCCACCTGGGCGGCGCGATCGACGGCGACGCCGCCGACAAGGCCGCGCGGTTCGTGAACTTGTGCCGCGCCCATTCCCTACCGGTGGTGTCCTTCGTGGACACTCCCGGGTTCATGGTGGGCCCGGAGGCCGAGAAGACCGCGACCGTGCGGCGGTTCGGGGACCTGTTCGTCGTCGGGGCGCGGCTGGCCGCGCCGCTGGTCGCGGTCGTGCTGCGCAAGGCCTACGGCCTGGGCGCGATGGCGATGACCGGCGGCTCCCTGCACGCGCCCGCGCTGACCGTGGCGTGGCCGACGGGCGAGTTCGGCGGCATGGGCCTGGAGGGCGCGGTGCGGCTGGGTTTCCGCAAGGAGCTGGAGTCGATCGCCGACCCGGAGGCCCGCCACGCCCGCTACACCGAGCTGGTGGCCGAGTACTACGAGCGCGGCAAGGCCCTGAGCACGGCGATGGTGTTCGAAATCGACGACGTGATCGACCCGGCGGACACCCGGGAACGGATCGTCCGCACCCTCACCGCCACGGCCTGAGCCCGGAACTCGCAACCACGCGCGCGGCGCCCGCGAACGTGGAACTCACGCCCGCGAACACGAGCCCCGCACCCGCCAAGTGCGCAACCCGCACCCGCGAACACCAGCCCCGCACCCGCCAAGCGTGCAACCCGCACCCGCCAACACCAGCCCCGCACCCGCCAAGTGCCCAACCCGCACCCGCCAACACCAGCCCCGCACCCGCCAAGTGCCCAACCCGCACCCGCCAACACCAGCCCCGCACCCGCCAAGTGCGCAACCCGCACCCGCGAACACCAGCCCCGCGCCCGCCAAGTGCGCAACCCGCACCCGCGAACACCAGCCCCGCGCCCGCCAAGTGCGCAACCCACACCGGCGGGCGCAGAACCCGCGTCGCCGCGAGTTCTGCGCTCAGCGCCGCGAGTTCCGCACCCGCGGCCGCTCACTCCACGGTCAAGCTCTCCGCGAGGTTGCGCGGCCGGTGCAGCTCGCGCGCGAACCGGTAGGCCGGCCGGGCCGGCGGCTCACCAGCGGTCGTGCACCTGCGCGCGGATCCGCCGGTCGTACAGCTCCCGCACCGCCTCCAGCGTCGACTGCGGCAGCGGCTCCAGCCCGGCCGCCGCGGCGTTGGCGCGCGCCTGCTCCGGGGACCGGGCGCCCGGGATGACCGACGTCACCCCCGGCTGCTGGATGATCCACCGCAGCGCCGTCTGGGCCGGCGTCGCGCCGGCGGGGGCCAGCGACGAGAACTCCGCGGCCGCCTCGACGCCCGTGGCGTAGTCCACCCCGCTGAACGTCTCGCCCTGGTCGAACGCCTCGCCGTGGCGGTTGAACGTGCGGTGGTCGTTCGCGGCGAACACCGTCTCCTTCGTGTACCGGCCGGACAGCAGGCCGGACGCCAGCGGCACCCGCGCGATGATCCCGACCCCCGCTTCGGCCGCGGCGGGCAGCACCCGCTCCAGCGGCTTGAGCCGGAACGGGTTGAGGATGATCTGCACGCTCGCGGTGCCCGGCCGGGCGATCGCGGTCAGCGCCTCGTCGCAGGTCTCCACGCTCACCCCGTACGCGGCGATGCGCTTCTCCGCCACCAGCGCGTCCAGCGCGTCGTACACCGCGTCCCGCGAGTACACCGGCGTCGGCGGGCAGTGCAGCTGCACCAGGTCGAGCGTGTCCACCCCGAGGTTGGCCCGCGACCGGTCGGTCCAGGCCCGGAAGTTGTCCAGCGTGTACTCGTCCGGGTCGAGCGGCGCGCGGCGGCCCATCTTGGTCGCCACGAACACGTCCGGGTGGTCCCGCAGGAACCGCCCGATGATCTGCTCGCTGCGCCCGTCGCCGTAGACGTCCGCGGTGTCGAAGAAGGTGACACCGGCCTCGGCCGCGGCCGACAGCACCGCGAGCGCCTGCTCCTCGCCGACCTCGCCCCAGTCCGCGCCCAGCTGCCACGTGCCGAGCCCGACCACTGACACCGCCCGGCCGGTCCGGCCGAGTACCCGTTGCTCCATGCCGCCGATACTAGGCGCACCCACCGACAGTCCCGCGACGGCGCGGAAACCGCCCGTGAGATCACAAAACCCCCACACCCGCGCACTTAAACTGGACCGGGTGACCACCACCCCGGCCCTCGCCCGTGCCCCGCGGATCCTCGCCCTGGCCTGCCTCGCCGCGATCGCCGGGGGCGCCGCGCTCGTGCTGCTGCTGCAGTTCCTCCCGCCCACCGACCAGATCAGCCCGGTGCGCCGCACGATCAGCGAGTACGCGCTGAGCGCCAACAAGTGGATCTTCGACGTCGCGGTCCTGCTGATCGCGGTCGGCTCCGCGGTGCTGTTCGCCGCGCACGTGCTGATGCGGGCACTGCCGGTGCGCTCCGCCGCGGTCGTGCTGGGTGCACTGTGGACGGTGAGCCTGCTGGTGGTCGTCGCGTTCCCCAAGACCGACTGGTCCGTCGGGCCGAGCCTGGGCGGCGTCGTGCACCGCTACGCCAGCGTCGTCGGGTTCGTGTGCCTGCCGGTCGGGCTGCTGTTCGCCGCGCGCCGCATCTTCCCGGACTCGCCGGGCTGGCGCTGGGCGGCGCGGGTGCTGGCGATCGTCTCGCTGGCGTGGTTCGGGCTCATCCTCGGCGCGGTCGGTTACATGCTGGCCGGCGGCGGCCCGTGGTGGCGCACGATCCCGCTGGGCCTGGTGGAACGCCTGCTCGCGGCCACCGAACTGCTCGCGCTCGCCACGCTGGCCGTCCCGTTACTACGATCGAACCGAGCCGAGGTGACCCAGGTCACTTAGGCGCTCCGGGCCGGAGGCGAGTAGCTTTCTAAGCGCTCGCTTACCGACGCGCTCAACGACGAGGAGGAGTTCCCGTGACCGAGTCCCACTCCCGGGTCGCCATCGTGACCGGCGCCGGCCGAGGCATCGGCGCCGCGGTCGCGCGCAAGCTGGCCTCGGACGGTTTCGCCGTCGCACTGCTGGACCTCAACGAGGAGTCCGTGAAGCAGGGCGCGGAGGACATCGTCGCGGCCGGCGGCAAGGCCATCGGGGTCGCGCTCGACGTCAGCAACACCGAGCAGGTCGAGGCCGCCGTCGCCCGCGTCGCCGAGGAGCTGGGCGCGCCGACCGTGCTGGTCAACAACGCCGGCATCACCCGGGACAACCTGATCTTCAAGATGACCGACGAGGACTGGGACTCGGTCATGAACGTGCACCTCAAGGGCTCGTTCCTGATGACCCGCGCGGTCCAGAAGCACATGACCGAGCAGCGCTGGGGCCGGATCGTGAACCTGTCCAGCACCTCGGCGCTGGGCAACCGCGGCCAGGTCAACTACTCCGCGGCCAAGGCCGGCATGCAGGGCTTCACCAAGACGCTGGCCATCGAGCTGGGCAAGTTCGGCGTCACCGCCAACGCGATCGCCCCGGGATTCATCGAGACCGACATGACCGCGGCGACCGCCGAGCGGCTGGGCGTGCCGTTCGAGGACTTCAAGGCCTTCGCCGCCAAGGAGATCCCGGTGCAGCGCGTCGGCAAGCCCGAGGACATCGCCAACACCGTGTCGTTCCTGGTCAGCGAGGGTGCGGGCTTCGTGTCCGGCCAGGTCATCTACGTCGCCGGCGGACCGAAGGACTGAGCATGCGCGTCTTCAACGGGCTGGACGAGTTCACCGCCGCGGTCGGCGAGCAGCTCGGCGCCAGCGACTGGCACACCGTCACCCAGGAGCAGGTCAACACCTTCGCCGACGCCACCGGCGACCACCAGTGGATCCACGTCGACGTCGAGAAGGCCAAGCAGGGCCCGTTCGGCGCGCCCATCGCGCACGGGTTCCTGACGCTGTCGGTCCTGCCGCTGCTCTCGGCAGCCACCTACCGCGTCGACGGGCTGAAGATGGGGATCAACTACGGCCTGAACAAGGTCCGGTTCCCGCAGCCGGTCAAGGTCGGCTCGAAGATCCGCGGGGTCGCCGAGCTGGCCGAGGTCACCGACGTGCCCGGCGGCAAGCAGGTCGTGACGCGGTGGACCATCGAGATCGACGGCGAGGCCAAGCCGGCGTGCGTGGCCGAGTGGGTCACGCGCCTGATCGCCTGACGCGCGAGCCCGCCTCCGGGCGGGCTTCCGCTACGGTGAGGACATACCGACTGGTCGGTATAGCTATCTGGACAAGGAGGCCCAGTGACCCAGCAGGACCTGCCCGGACTCGACCTCGCACGGCTGCGGGACTACCTGGACGAGCACTCCCCCGGGCTGGTCGGCGGCCCGCTGACCGGTGAGGTGGTGCAGGGCGGCCGCTCGAACCTGACCTACATCGTCGGCGACGGCACGAGCCGCTGGGTGGTCCGCAGGCCGCCGCTGGGCCACGTCCTGCCCACCGCGCACGACATGGCCCGCGAGCACCGCGTGATCAGCGCGCTCGCGGACACGCCCGTGCCGGTGCCGCGGACGATCACGCTGTGCCAGGACAACGAGGTGCTCGGCGCGCCGTTCTACGTGATGGAGTTCGTGCCGGGCACGCCCTACCGCGCCGCGAGCGAGCTGGAGGCGCTCGGGGCGCAGCGCACGAAGGCGATCGCCGAGTCGCTCATGGACACCCTGGTGGACCTGCACGCGGTCGACCCGTCCGCGGTGGGGCTGGGCGACTTCGGCCGTCCGGAGGGGTTCCTGGAGCGGCAGGTGCGCCGCTGGAAGAAGCAACTGGACGCCTCGCGCAGCCGGGACCTGCCGGGCGTCGACGACCTGCACGACCAGCTGGCCCGCGCCATCCCGGCGTCCGGGCCGGCGGCCGTCGTGCACGGCGACTACCGGCTGGACAACGTGCTGGTCGACGAGACCGACCGCATCACCGCGGTGCTGGACTGGGAGATGTCCACGCTCGGCGACCCGCTGACCGACCTGGCCCTGCTGGTGGCCTACGCCGAGCGCGGCAAGGTCAACCTGGAGATCGTCTCCAACGTCAGCACCGCCCCCGGCTACCCGGGCACGGACGAGATGATCGCCCGCTACACGGCCCGGTCCGGGCGGGACGTCTCGGCGCTGGACTGGTACGTCGGGTTCGCGTTCTTCAAGCTCGCGGTGATCCTGGAAGGCATCTACTACCGGTTCAGCCAGGGCAAGACCGTCGGCGCCGGCTTCGACCAGATCGGCGCCGCGGTGGTCCCGCTCGTCACCCTCGGCCTCGACACCCTCAAGGACTGATCATGGATTTCACGTTCGACGCCAAGACCGAGGAGCTGCGGATGAGGCTTCTCGAGTTCATGGACTCCCACATCTACCCCGCCGAGCCGGTCTACGAGGAGCAGCTGGCCGAGCGCGAGAACGAGTGGTCCTTCCCGCCGGTCGTGGAGGACCTCAAGGCCGAGGCGCGCAAGCGGGGCCTGTGGAACTTCTTCCTGCCCGGCGAGCACGGCGCGGGGCTCACGAACCTGCAGTACGCGCCGCTGGCGGAGATCACCGGCCGCAGCCCGCACCTGGCGCCGGTCGCGCTGAACTGCTCGGCGCCGGACACCGGGAACATGGAAGTGCTCGCGATGTTCGGCACCGAGCAGCAGCGCAAGCAGTGGCTGCAGCCGTTGCTGGACGGTGAGATCCGCTCGGCGTTCGCGATGACCGAGCCGGACGTGGCGTCCTCGGACGCGCGCAACATCGGCACCAGCATCCGCCGCGACGGCGACTCCTACGTGATCACCGGGCGCAAGTTCTACATCACCGGCGCGATGAACCCGAACTGCAAGATCTTCATCGTGATGGGCAAGACCGACCCGGACGCCGAGCCGCACCGCCAGCAGAGCCAGATCCTGGTGCCGCGGGACACGCCGGGCGTGCACGTCAAGCGCGGCATGAACGTGTTCGGCTACACCGACGGCTCGCACGGCGGGCACGCCGAGGTGGTCTTCGACGAGGCGCGGGTGCCCGCGGACAACCTGATCGGCGAGGAGGGCGACGGGTTCGCCATCGCGCAGGCCCGCCTCGGGCCCGGCCGGATCCACCACTGCATGCGCTCGATCGGCATCGCCGAGCGGGCCATCGAGATGATGTGCCGCCGCACGCTGGGCCGGTCCACGTTCGGCAAGCCGATCGCCGAGCAGGGCGTGGTGCAGGACTGGATCGCCGAGTCCCGCGTGAAGGTCGAGCAGCTGCGGCTGCTGGTGCTCAAGACCGCGTGGCTGATGGACACCGTCGGCAACCGCGGCGCGCACACCGAGATCCAGGCGATCAAGATCGCCACCCCGAAGACCGTGGAGTGGATCCTGGACAAGGCGATCCAGGCGCACGGCGCTGGCGGGCTGTCCCAGGACTACCCGCTCGCCGAGATGTGGGCGGGGATCCGCACGCTCCGCTTCGCCGACGGACCGGACGAGGTCCACAAGCGCTCGCTCGCCCACCGCGAGCTGAAGAAGTACCGATCGGAGGCCCGATGAGCACGCTGACCGCCGACGACCTGCGCGCGCGGGTGGGCGAGTTGCTCGCCGCCCACCCGCCGGCGAGCACGGACCGGCTGGAGTTCCTGCGGGCGCGGTTCGACGCCGGGCTGGCCTGGGTGCACTACCCGGCCGGCCTCGGCGGCCTGGACGCGCCGCGTGAGCTGCAGAACGTCGTCGAAGCCGAGCTGGCGAAGGCCGGCGCGCCGGACAACAACCCGCGCCGCATCGGCATCGGGCTGGGCATGGCGGCGCCGACCATCCTGCGGTTCGGCACGGAGGAGCAGAAGAAGCGCTACCTGCGTCCACTGTGGACCGGCGAGGAGGTGTGGTGCCAGCTGTTCAGCGAGCCGGGCGCCGGATCGGACCTCGCCGCGCTGGGCACCCGCGCCGTGCAGGACGGGGACGAGTGGGTGGTCAACGGGCAGAAGGTGTGGACCTCGGTCGCGCACATCGCCCGGTTCGCGATCCTGGTGACCCGCACGAATCCGGACGTGCCCAAGCACCAGGGCATGACGTACTTCATCTGCGACATGACCGATCCCGGTGTCGAGGTGCGGCCGCTGCGGCAGCTCACCGGTGAGGCCGAGTTCAACGAGGTGTTCCTGTCCGGGGTCCGGATCCCGGACGCGAACCGGCTCGGCGCGGTCGGCGAGGGCTGGAAGGTCGCGCAGACGACGCTGATGAACGAGCGCGTGGCGATCGGCGGCAACGCGATCCCGCGCGAGGGCGGCCTGATCGGGATGGTGTCGCAGACCTGGCGGGACCGTCCGGAGCTGCGCACGCCGGAGCTGCACGACCGGTTGCTGAAGTTGTGGGTGCAGGCCGAGGCGGCGCGGCTGGCCGGGACGCGGTTGCGCCAGCAGCTGGCCGTGGGCGCGCCGGGGCCGGAGGGCTCGGCGATGAAGCTGGCGTTCGCGAACCTGCAGCAGGCGCTGACCGGGCTGGAAATCGAACTGTCCGGTGAGGACGGTCTGCGGTACGACGACTGGACGTTGCGCAGGCCGGAGAAGGTCGACATGCTCGGCCGCGGGCCCGGGTACCGCTACCTGCGGGCGAAGGGGAACTCGATCGAGGGCGGCACCTCCGAGGTGCTGCGCAACATCATCTCCGAACGTGTGCTCGGGCTGCCGTCCGAGCCGCGGGTGGACAAGGACGTCGCGTGGAAGGACCTGCCGCGGTGAGCGATCTGCTGTACTCCGAGGTCGAGGAGGACCTCCGGGCGAGTGTCCGTGACCTGCTGACCGACCGGGCCGGGTTCGCGTCCGTGCTGGCACGCACGGAAAGCGCCGAGCCGTACGACCTGAAGCTGTGGCGCACGCTGGCCGCGGACCTCGGGCTGGCCGGGCTGGCGGTGCCGGAGGAGCTGGGCGGGCAGGGCGCGTCGTACCGCGAGGTGGCGGTCGTGCTGGAGGAGCTCGGGCGGTCGGTGGCGCCGGTGCCGTTCCTGGGCAGCGCGGTGCTGGCGACGGCGGCGCTGCTGGCAGCCGGTGACACCGAGCTGTTGCCGCGGCTGGCGGGCGGTGAGCTGATCGGCGCGCTGGCGGTGCCGCTGACGACGGCGCCGGACGCGGGTTTCCCTGGCGGCGTGTCGGCCAACACGGAGGGCGCGCTGAGCGGTTCGGTCCGGACGGTGGCGGACGCGTCGGTGGCGGACGTGCTGATCGTGCCCGCGGTGGGTCCGGACGGCCCGGCGCTGTACGCGGTGGAGAAGGCCGGCGCGACGGTGACCGAGGTGGTGTCGCTGGACCTGACGCGGCGGCTGGCGGACGTGTCGTTCGACAACGCTTCGTCGCGGCTGCTGGCTTCCGGGCCTGGCGCGGAGTCGGCGCTGCGGCAGGCGTTGCTGGTGGGCGCCGGGTTGCTGGCGTCGGAGCAGGTCGGGGTCGCGCAGTGGTGTCTGGATGAGACGGTCGCGTACCTGAAGCAGCGCTACCAGTTCGGTCGGCCGGTGGGTTCGTTCCAGGCGCTGAAGCACCGGTTGGCGGACCTGTACCTGGAGATCGTGTCCGCCCGCGCGACGGCGCGCTATGCCGCGGACACGCTGGCTACGGGTGATGCCGATGT
Source organism: Amycolatopsis sp. NPDC006125 (assembly GCF_040614195.1). Lineage (NCBI taxonomy): Bacteria > Bacillati > Actinomycetota > Actinomycetes > Pseudonocardiales > Pseudonocardiaceae > Amycolatopsis > Amycolatopsis sp. NPDC006125. Next base: position 30,732 of record NZ_JBEXTZ010000052.1, on the reverse strand, counting down.
GCCGGTCGCGGTGGCGGTGGCGCAGTCGACGTGTTCGGCGGTCGCGCTGCACGCCGCCGAGGAGTCGGTGCAGCTGCACGGTGGTATCGGAATGACCTGGGAGCATCCGGCTCACCTGTACCTCAAGCGCGCCAAGAGCAGCGAGCTGGCGCTCGGCACGCCGGGGCGGCACCGGGCTGCGTTGGCGGGGTTGGTGAATCTGCCGCCTGCGTGAGTTGCCTGGGGTTTGTGGGCTTGCGGGTTTGCGGGGGCCGGTGCCGGGTGGCGCCGGTCCCCGTTTTTTGTCTGGTGCCAGTTCGCGGGGAGCCCGGTTGCTCGGGCGACAAGCCCGGTTGCCCGGTTACGAGCGACTGCGCTCATCTCGCGCCCGCGCAACCGCCAACTCCCAGGGGCCGCAGCCCACCCCGGCCACCGCACCTCGCCCACGAACCCCGATCAGGGCCGCAGCGAATCGACCAGCAGGTCGGCGTAGTGGGCGCCGACCTCCTGCGCACTCAGCCGCCCGTCGCTGCGGTACCAGACCGCCAGGTGGTGCACCGAGCCGAAGAAGAAGTCCACCACGATGTCCGCCGGTTTGTCCGTCCGGAACACGCCCTCGCGCTGGCCCTCTTCGATCAGCGACCGGAACAGCACGTGGTAGCGCCTCCGGTCGGCGCGCACCGCTTTGCGCTTGTCGGGGCTGAGCTGGTGCATGGACTGGAAGAAGATCGTCGTGTCGTCGAGGTTGTCGATGCTGCTCACCACGACATCCGCAGCAGCCGCGTGCAGGCGTGCGCTCACCGGCTCACCGCTGGCCGCGACCTTCTCCAGCTGCTCGGTCTGCAACCGCAGGACGCGGCCGTAGATCTCGTGCAGCAGGTCGTCCTTCGAGCCGAAGTAGTGGTACATCGCGCCCTTGGTGACGCCGGCCGCGGCCACGATCTCCTGCACCGACGTGCGGTCGAACCCCCGCTCGGCGAACAACCGCGTCGCCGCCGACAGCAGCCTCGCCGGCACCGGCTCCTCGGTCATCCGCACGTCCTTCCTCGACCCGGCACAGCATATCCGCGGCCCCGGTCGCACATCCCCGGGCGATGCGCGACCGGCGCCGGCGGTCACTCCCCCAGCGCGGACTCCACCTTGCGCTGCAGCTTGTTCATCCCGCCCAGCCACCGGTCCGTCTGCGTCGCGCGGGTGGCGTAGTACTCGGCGACCTCGGGGTGCGGCAGGATCAGGAACCGGTCGTCCGCGAAGGCCTCCATCACCGTGTCGGCCACCTGGTCCGGCTCGATCGCCGAGGCGCCCATGATCAGCTGCCCGCCGACACCCGTCGCGGCGAGCATGTTCGTCCGCACCCCCTGCGGGCAGATCGCCTGGACCGTGACGCCGCGGTGCCGGTACGTCGCCGACAGCCACTCGGCGAACGCCAGCGCGCCGTGCTTGGTGACCGAGTACGGCGCGGACCCCAGGCTGGTCAGCAGCCCGGCCGCGGACACCGTCGCGAGGAACCGGCCCCGCCCGCGCTCCAGCCACCCGGGCAACAGCAGGTGAGCCGCCCGGACGTGGGCCATCACGTTGACGTCCCACGCCCGCGCCCACACCTCCTCGGGCACCTCGGGCCCGCCGTGCGGGGCGATCCCGGCGTTGGCGCAGAACAGGTCGATCGCGCCCAGCTCGTCGGACGCCCGCTCGATCAGCGCCGCCACCCCGTCGACCCCGGCCGCGTCGCCGGCGACCGCTATCCCGCCGACCTCCGCGGCCACCGCCTCGGCGGCCGGGCCGTCCAGGTCCGCCACCACGATCCGCGCGCCCGCCGCGGCGAACCGGCGCGCCAGCGCCGCCCCGATCCCGCCGCCACCGCCGGTGATGACGACCCCGGCGCCCGCCAGTTCGAAGCTCACAGCCCGCCTCCCAGGGTCACGCCGCCGTCGAGGACCACGGTCTGCCCGGTGATCCACCCGGCCTCGTCGGACAGCAGGAAGGCCACCGCGCCCGCGATGTCCTCCGGCACGCCCAGCCGCTTCATCGGGTACGCCGCGGACACCTCCTCCTCGCGGCCTTCGTACAGCGCGGTGGCGAACTTCGTCTTCACCACGGCCGGGGCGACCGCGTTGACCCGGATCTTCGGCCCCAGCTCCACCGCCAGTTCCTGGGTCAGCCGGATCACGGCCGCCTTGCTCACGCCGTACATGCCGATCCCGGGCGAGGCACGCAGCCCGGCGATGGAGGCGACGTTGACGACCGAACCGCCGTGCTCGCCCATCCACGCGTCGCGCGCGTGCCGCAGCCAGGCCAGCGGCGCGAGCACGTTGACGGCGAGGATCTTCGCGGCGGCCGTGGGGTCGATGTCGAGCACCGGGCCGTAGACCGGGTTGATGCCGGTGTTGTTGACCAGCATGTCCAGCCGCCCGAAGGTCTCGACCGTCTTCGCGACCGCCTCCTCCTGGTGCGCCGCGTCGTCGGCCTTGCCGGGCACCGCGATCGCCACGCCCGGCCCGCCCAGCTCGTTCACCGCGTCGGCGAGCGGTTCGGGCTTGCGGGCGGTGATGCACACCCGCGCGCCGCGCTGCACCAGCTCGCGGGCGATGCCGAGGCCGATGCCCCGGCTCGCCCCGGTGACGATCGCGACGCGGTCCTTGAACGAGTTCACCATCGGGCTCCTGTCTCCTGTCCACCTTGACTAAGCGCTCGCTTACAATGGGAACGGCCGGACCGCCGTGTCAAGTCTCCCGCCAGGCGGTTCCCTACTGGGAGGATTCCGCCATGACGATCTCGCTGTCCGCCGAACTCTGGCCGGAGGTGCAGCCGGACGCGGCACGGCGGCTGATGCTGGCCGGTGTCGAGTCCTTCGCCCGCCGCGGCTACCACGCGACCACGACACGCGACATCGCCAGCGCGGCCGGCATGAGCCCCGCGGCGCTGTACGTGCACTTCCCGTCGAAGGCCGCGCTGCTGTTCGCCATCAGCAAGAGCGGCCACCAGCAGACGCTCGACCTCGTCGAGGACGTCGCCAAGCGCACCGACGAGCCGAGGGAGCGGATGCGCCGCATCGTCGCCGACTTCGTGGCCTGGCACGCGCGGCGGCACACCGTGGCGCGCGTCGTGCAGTACGAGCTGCAGGCGCTGCCCGAGCAGGAGTACCAGGTGGTGGCCGACCTGCGGCGCCGCATCGAGCACCTGGTGCGGGGCGTCATCGAGGACGGCGTCGCGCAGGGGCAGTTCGTGGTCGCCGACGTCAAGACCGCCGCGCGAGCGGTCCTGTCGCTCGGCGTCGACGTGGCGCGCTGGTACAGCGAGCGCACCGGCAAGACGCCCAAGGCGCTCGGCCGCGAGTACGCGGATCTCACCCTGCGCATGCTCGGCGCTCAGCCCTGACAGCGACGGTGCCACGACGGCCACGGTACCTCACATACTAAGCGGTCGGTAACCTCGTTCCCGCGTGATCGGCGCTACCGTCACGACATGAGCGAAATCCGGCCGTTCCACCTCGACGTCCCGCAGTCCCAGCTCGACGACCTGCACGCGCGCATCGACCTGACCCGCTGGCCGGACGAGCTGCCGGGCGTGGGCTGGAGTTACGGCATCCCGCTCGGCTACGTCCAGGAGCTGACCCGGTACTGGCGCACGAGCTACGACTGGCGCGCGCACGAGAAGCGGCTCAACGAGCTCGGCCAGTTCACCACCGAGATCGACGGCCAGCGCATCTACTTCCTGCACGTCCGCGCGGCCGACGACGACGCGCTGCCGCTGATCCTCACGCACGGCTGGCCCGGCTCGGTGGTGGAGTTCCTGCCGGTGATCGAGGCGCTGTCGGCGCGGCACCACCTGGTCATCCCGGCCATCCCCGGCTACGGCTTCTCCGGCCCGACCACCGACACCGGCTGGGACGTGCCGCGGATCGCCCGCGCCTTCGCCGAGCTGATGCGCCGCCTCGGCTACGACCGCTACGGCGCGCAGGGCGGCGACTGGGGCTCGGCGATCTCGCGCCAGCTGGGGATCGACGACGCCGCCCACGTCGCCGGGGTGCACGTCAACATGCTCGGCACCGCCCCCTCCGGCAACCCCGCCGAGCTGGACGAGCTGTCCCTGGCCGACAAGGAGCGGCTGGGACGGCTCGAGCGCTACCAGCGCGAGCTGTCCGGCTACATGAAACTGCAGTCGACGCGCCCGCAGACCCTGGCCTACGCGTTGCACGACTCCCCCGTCGGCCAGCTCGCCTGGATCGTCGAGCGGTTCCAGGAGTGGACCGATTCGGACGGCACCCCGGAGGACGCCGTCGACCGGGACCTGATGCTGACCAACGTGATGATCTACTGGCTGACCGGCACGGCCGGGTCGTCGGCGCGCCTGTACCGCGAATCGGCCCGCAGCTGGGGCAAGCAGCCCGGGGTGGACGTGCCGATGGGCGTGGCGGTGTTCCCGCACGACATCGTGCTCCCCGTGCGCCGCCTCGCCGAGCGCGACCACAACATCGTGCGCTGGACGGAGTTCGACCGCGGCGGGCACTTCGCGGCGATGGAGGAACCCGACCTGTTCGCCGAAGACGTCCTGGCGTTCTTCGCTTCGCTCTAGAGTGGGCGCATGCTGAAACCCGATCCCGGCCGGCTGCTCGCCGTCGCCCGCGAAGAGGCCCTGCTCGGCAAGTCCGAGGGCGGCGTGCCGATCGGCGCGGCGTTGTTCACTGTGGACGGTGAGCTGCTCGGCCGGGGCCACAACCGGCGGGTCCAGGACGACGACCCGTCGATGCACGCCGAGACCGCGGCCTTCCGCAACGCGGGCAGGCGCCCGCACTACCGCGACACCGTGATGGTCACCACACTCTCCCCCTGCTGGTATTGCAGCGGCCTGGTGCGGCAGTTCAGCATCTCCCACGTGGTGATCGGCGAAGCCCGCACCTTCTCCGGTGGCCACGACTGGCTGGCCGGGCTGGGTGTCGGCATCACGATCCTCGACGACCCCGCGTGCGTCACGCTGATGACGGAGTTCATCGAAGAGCGCCCGGATCTGTGGTTCGAGGACATCGGGGTCGAAACCTCCTGAGGAGCTGCCATGTCACCGTCCGTTCCGCTGATCGACCTGACGTCCTGGTTCGACGGCACCGGCCGCGAACGGGTGGCCGCCGAGGTGGACCGCGCCCTGCGGGAGTCCGGCTTCCTGCTGATCACCGGGCACGGCGTGCCGGACGAGCTGCGCGCGCGGGTGCGGTCGCGGGCGCGGGAGTTCTTCGCGCTGCCCGCCGAGGTGAAGCGGCGGTACGCGGTGACGGTCGGCGGGCGCGGCTGGCTGCCGCCCGGCGTGGAGGCCAACGGCTACGCCGAGGGCACCGAGACCCCGCCGGACCTCAAGGAGTCCTACTCGGTCGGCGCGGACGCCGCGGTCGGGGTGCCGGAGGTCGACGAGTTCTGGTTCCAGCCCAACGTGTGGCCGTCGGAGGTCCCGGAGTTCGCGGCCGCGTCACGCGAGTACATGGCGCGGATGCGGCAGCTGTCGGACGAGCTGCTGACGGTGTTCGCGGCGGCGCTCGGCCTGCCCGCGGACCACTTCACCCGGCACACCGGGCACCCGACGTACACGTTCAACATCAACTGGTACCCGGCGCTGAACCGGGTCGGCGCGCCGGAGCCGGGGCAGTTCCGGATCGGGCCGCACACCGACTTCGGCACGGTGACGGTGCTGGACCGCCAGGCCGGGGTCGGCGGGCTGCAGGTCTGCACCAGTGACGGCGAGTGGGTGGACGCGCCGTTCGACCCGGCGGCGTTCACGGTGAACATCGGGGACCTGATGGCCCGCTGGACGGGCGACCGGTGGCGCTCGACGCGGCACCGGGTGCTGCCGCCGTCGGCGGACGCGCCGGACGAGGACCTCGTGTCGCTCATCTTCTTCTACGAGACCGACCACGACGCGCGGATCACCTCGCTCGCGCCGCCGCTGGGGCGCACGGCGTACCCGGAGGTCGTGGCGTCGGAGTACCTGCGCGGCAAGCTCGACGCGATCACCGTGGCCCCCTGACCCGGGCGGGCCAGGGGGCGCCACGACGTCAGTTGCGGCCGTACTCCCCGCCGCAGTCACAGCAGTTGCCGCAGTTGCAGTTACCCGGCGTCTCCATGGTGGTGTCCCTTCCGTTCGGAGGTGGTTCGCCGTCCTGGTCGCCGGGCGGTCCGGGATAGTTCCGCCGTTCACCCGATGGTGCAACACGGACGCAACATCGACTGCCTACGGTGCTGCCATGGCGACCACGACAGGGCGAAAAACGGGCGAATACGGCGAAAAAGTCGTCGCGGTCGAACCGGGCGGTGTCGAGCCGGTGCCCGCGGCGGAGCGGCACGGCAGGCCGCGGCAGCTGTTCTGGACCTGGGCCTCGCCCAACCTGGAGTTCGCCACGATCTTCGTCGGTGTGCTGGCGGTGTCGGCGTTCGGGCTGAGCTTCGCGCAGGCGGTGATCGCGGTGGCGATCGGCAACGGGGTGGGCGCGGTGTCGCACGGCGTGCTGTCGGCGCGCGGGCCGCGGTTCGGGGTGCCGCAGATGGTGTTGAGTCGCCTGGCGTTCGGCTACCGCGGCAACGCGGTGCCTGCCGCGTTGATGTCGGTGACGGCGGGGATCGGCTGGTTCGCGGTCAACAGCGTCAGCGGGGCGTTCGCGCTGAACACGCTGACCGGGATGCCGGTGCTGCTGTGCCTGGTGATCGTGGTGGTGCTGCAGATCGGGATCGCGTTCTTCGGGCACAACCTGGTGCAGGCCTACGAGCGCTGGATCTTCGGGGTGCTGGCGGTGGTGTTCGCGATCGGGGCGGTGGTCACGTTCGCGCAGGCGTCGCCGGGCGCGGTCGGCGGGACCGGCGGGCTGGGCGGGTTCCTGCTGACGGTCGGGGCGGCGTTCGGGTACACCGCGGGCTGGAACCCCTACGCGGCGGACTACACGCGGTACCTGCCGGAGTCGGTGAGCGGCCGGGCGGTCGGCTGGGCCGCGGGCGGCGGCCTGTTCGTGTCGACGACAGTGCTGATGGCGACGGGTGCGGCGTCGGCCACGCTGGGCGGCGGGGACGGCAGCCCGACGGCGGCGTTCACCGGGCACATGCCGGGGTGGTTGTCCGCGCTGACGTTGCTGGCGATCGCGCTCGGAGCGGTGGCCGCGAACGCGCTGAACGTCTACTCCGGAGCGCTCGCGTTCCTCACGCTGGGCGTGGAGCTGCCGCTCGCGTGGCGGCGGGCGGTGGTGGCGGTCGCGTTCGGGGTCGTCGGGTTCGTGCTGGCGTGGCTCGGGCTCGCCGACGCGGGGACGGCCTACGAGCACTTCCTGCTGGTGATCGCGTACTGGGTGAGCCCGTGGCTGGGCGTGGTGTTCGCCGACCAGCTGATGCGGCGCGGGCAGGGCGGGCTGGCGGGCCTGCTGCCGGACACCGGGCGGTGGGGCTGGCAGGGGCTGGTGTCGTTCCTGGTGGCGGCGGTGGCGTCGATCGGCTTGTTCGCGAACCAGACGCTGTACGCCGGCCCGGTGCCGCGGGCGGTGCCGGAGGTGGGCGACGTGACGTGCTTCGTCGGGTTCGCGCTGGCGGCCGCGTTGTACGCGGTGGTGGGGCGCCGCTGGGCGCGGAGCTGAGGCTCACCAGCGGTCCCAGTGCAGGACCTCGCGCCGGTCGATGCGCGGCGCGGGCCGGAATTCGGTGCCGAGGGTGAAGGCGAGCGGCACGAGCGCGGCCAGCATGACCTCGTCGTGCGGCACGCCGAGGGTGGCGGCGAGTTCCTTCTCCAGCGGCGCGTGCGCGGTGGTCCAGACCGTTCCGAGGCCGCGGTTGCGCGCGGCGAGCATGAAGCTCCAGACGGCGGGCAGGATCGAGCCCCACGTCATCGCCTGGTCCAGCACCGGCGCGTGGTCGGTGCGGCCCTCGACGGCCGGGATCACGAAGGCCGGCACCCGGTGGATGTTGTCGTAGAGGTACTGGGCGCCCTCGCCGATGCGCCGCATCGACCCGGGATGGGCAGTCATGCGGCGCAGATCCTTGTCGGTGAGCGGCCGCCCGCTCGCCAGCTGGACCGCGCGCCGGAAGATGCCGGCCACCGCGGCGCGCTCGGCCTTCCCGGTGACGACCAGGAAGTGCCAGCGCTGGCGGTTGCGTCCGGTCGGGGCCTGGGTGGCGAGGTCGACGCACTCCTCGATGAGGCGCCGCGGCACGGGCCGGGTGAAGTCGAGGCGCTTGCGCACGGCGCGAGTGGTGGACAGGACCTCGTCGGCGGTCAGATCGAGCGTCATCGGCGTCTCCCAGATCATCTGTAAGCAGATTGTTTGCGACCATACGGTTGCGATTGATCTGCTGTCAAACAATTGGCGAGCAGACGATTCGTGGTAGTCTCCGCGTCGTGGCGGCCAGATCAGAGGAGTCCTACTTCCCGCGGCTCGCGGCGGAACGGCTCGACATCGCGCTGTGCCGGGCGTCGGCGTCGGTTGCCCGGGCGGCGGAGAAGGCCGCGGGCGAGCAGGGGCTGGGGGTCGGGCAGCACCTGGTGCTGAAGATGCTCGCGGCGGCGGGGCCGTGTTCGCAGCAGGTGCTGAGCGAGGAGCTGCGGATCGACCGCAGCGTGATGGTCGGCATCGCCGACGACCTGGAGAAGGCCGGCTACGTCCGGCGGGAGCGGGATCCGCGGGACCGGCGGGCGTACGCGGTGACGATCACCCCCGCCGGGCGCGAGGCGCTGGAGCAGGCCGAGGCGGCGACGCCCGGGTTCCTGGACCGGACGTTCGCGGCGTTGTCCGCGCGGGAACGCGATCAGCTCGCGGCGCTGCTCGGGAAGCTGCTGACCGCGGATTGACCACCGCGCCGATCACGCACGACTGGGCGCTGAACGGCGACGGTGCTGAGCCGCCGGAGCGCACCAAGGCGCCCCGGCGGCGCTCACTCGTGGCTCGGGTCAGGCGACGTGGCCGACGGCGGGCGCCAGCACGGCCCGGCCTGCCTCGGTGAGCACCGCGGGCACCAAGCGCTCCCCGTCGCCGTCCGGGCGGATGTAGCCGCCGTGGGCGAGGGCGTGCGCGGCCATCTGGTCGCAGCAGGCGACTCCGTCGATGAAAAGGTCCGGTTCGACGCTCGACGACATCACGGCGCGGCCCTGGGCCACCGCTCGCAGCATCGCCATCGCCCGATGGGACAACTCTTCACCTGTACCGGACACCGGGATCTACCCCCTTGCGTCGTCACCTGCTGTTGCCTCTGTTATCGCACACTGGTCCATTAGTGTTAACGACCGGTCCCGCGACACGCCGTCAACCACCCACCGCGGTGACTTCCGGCTCGGGCAGGGCTGGGCCGAGGACCCGGGCCCATTGGCGGATGATCCGGCGCCGCCGGGAGGTGTCGTCGGCGAGGAGGTTCGCCAGGCCCAGCCCGCGTGCCAGGTCCAGGGTCGACTGCACCAGCTCCCGCACCCCCGGCTGCGCCTCGTCCACCCCGAGCAGGTCGACCGCGAGCCGGTGCGCCTCCCGGCCGACCTTGGCCTGCAACGGCACCAGCACCGTCCGCAACGACTCGTCGCTGGACGCCGCCACCCACAGGTGCAGCGCGGCGCGGAACATGGGGCCGGTGTAGAGGTTGAGCAGCATGTCGACGACCGGTTCGATGCGGGACCGCCCGGACGGCAGCCCCTCGGCGCCGCGGCGCATCTCGGCGATCTGCACCTCGCCGACGTACTCGACCGCGGCCGTGACCAGGTCCTCCCGCGTCGGGAAGTGGTGCTGGGCGGCCCCGCGCGAGACCCCGGCGCGCTGCGCGATGAGCGCGACGGTGGTGCCGGCCCACCCGACCTCGCCGATGCAGTCCACGGCTGCCTCGATGAGCTTGCGACGAGTGGTCCGGCTGCGCTCCTGGCGGGGCTCCGGCACGGATCTTCCTCCTAGTACGACTTCGGCAAGCCGAGGGAGTGCTGGGCGACGAAGTTGAGGACCATCTCGCGGCTGACCGGGGCGATCCGGCCGACGCGGACGGCCCCGAGCAGCGTACCCAGCCCGTATTCGGACGCCATGCCGTTGCCGCCGTGGGTCTGGATCGCCTGGTCGACCGCCTTGATCGCGACCTCGGCGCCGGCGTACTTGGCCATGTTCGCGGCCTCGCCCGCCCCGAAGTCGTCGCCCGAGTCGTACAGCGCGGCGGCCTTCTGGGTCATCAGCTTGGCCAGCTCGAGCTCGATCTTGACCTGCGCCAGCGGGTGCGCGATGCCCTGGTGGGTGCCGATCGGCGCGCCCCACACGCTGCGCTCCTTCGCGTACGCCACACCCTTGTCCAGCGCGTACCGGGCGATGCCGATGGAGAACGACGCGCCCATGATCCGCTCCGGGTTGAGCCCGGCGAACAGCTGCGCCAGCGCCGCGTCCTCGGACCCGACGAGCGCCTCGGCGGGCAGCCGGACGTCGTCGAGGAACAGGCCGAACTGCTTGTCGGCCGAGACGAGGTCCATCTCGATCTGCTTGTACTCGAACCCGGGCGTGCCGGTGGGCACGATGAACAGGGCGGGCTTGAGCTTGCCGGTCTTGGCGTCCTCGGTGCGGCCGACGACGAGCACCGCGTCGGCCTCGTCGACGCCGGAGATGAACACTTTGCGCCCGTTGAGGATCCAGTCGGCGCCGTCCCGCCGGGCCGTCGTCTTGAGACGGTGCGAATTGGACCCGGCGTCGGGTTCGGTGATGGCGAAGGACATCCGCACCTCGCCGGTGGCGAACCGCGGCAGCCAGGAACGCTTCTGCTCGTCGGTGCCGTATCGGGCGATCACGGTGGCGCAGATCGCCGGGGACACCACCATCAGCAGCATCGGCGTGCCCGCGGCGCAGAACTCCTCGCACACCGCGGCGAGGTCGCCGATCCCGGCGCCACCGCCGCCGTACTCCTCGGGCACCGACACACCGAGGTAGCCCAGCCGCCCGGCCTCGTTCCACAGATCGCTGGTGTGGCCACCGCTGCGCGCGACCTTCACGTAGTACTCGTGCCCGTAGGCGCGGGCCAGGTCGCCGACCGCCTTGCGCAGCGCGATCCGCTCTTCGGACTCGACGAAACTCATGCTTGCTCCTTCGGCGTGACGACGGCGAGAACGGTCCCGGGTTCGACCTGCTGCCCCACCGATACGGGCAGGTCGGTGACCTCGCCGTCGGCCGGCGCGGTGATCCGGTGTTCCATCTTCATGGCTTCCAGCCACATCAGGGGGTCGCCGGCGGCGACGGTGTCCCCGACCGCGGCGGCGATCCGCAGCACGGTGCCCGGCATCGGCGCGACCAGCGACCCCGCGGCCAGCGCGGCCTCCGGGTCGGTGAACCGCGGCACCGGGGCGAGGTCGACGGCCCCGAGCGCGGAGTCGACGCACACCAGCCCGGGGTACCGGCCGACGCGGAACACGCGCCGGACGCCGTCGACGTCGAGAACCACCCGGTCCGTGGTGGCCTCGACGACCTCCGCGTCGTCCAGCCGCAGCCCGGGGCGGTAGGCGACCTCGACCTCGGTGTCCCCGGCGAGGTAGCGCTTGCGCAGCGGGGCGGAGGCGACGTTGCGCCACCCGGCGGGCAGCCTGCCGAGGGTTCGCGCCGACGCCCGGTTGGCGGCAGCCTCGGCCAGCGCCGCCGCGGTCGCCGACCACCGCACGCCGGCGGCGTCCGCGGCGGGCCGGGACAGGACGTCCAGCCCGTGCCGGTCCAGGAAAGCGGTGTCGGTCTTGCCGGCCAGGAACTCCTCGCGCCGCAGCACGTTGACCAGCAGGTCGCGGTTGGTGCGCAACCCGTGGATCCGGGCACCGGACAGTGCCCGCGCCAGCCGCCGGGCCGCTTCGGCACGCGTCGGCGCCCACGCGATCACCTTGGCGAGCATCGGGTCGTAGTGCACGCCCACCACCGAGCCGTCCACCACGCCCGCGTCCAGCCGCAACCCGGCCTCGCCGCCGAGGGCGAACTCGGTGTCCACGCCCGGGATCTCGAACCGGTGCAGCGTGCCGCTCTGCGGCTGCCACCCGGCGGCCGGGTCTTCGGCGTACAGCCGCACCTCGATCGCGTGCCCCCGCGACGCGGGCGGCTCGGCGGGCAGCCGCTCGCCCTCGGCGATCCGGATCTGCAGCGCCACCAGGTCCAGGCCGGTGACGCATTCGGTGACCGGGTGCTCGACCTGCAGGCGGGTGTTCATCTCCAGGAAGTAGAACCGCCCGTCGTCTGTGGCGAGGAACTCGACGGTGCCCGCGCCGACGTAGTCGATCGCCTTCGCGGCTTTGCGCGCGGCGTCGAACAGCTCGGCCCGCATGGCGTCGTCGACCAGCGGGGAAGGCGCCTCCTCGACGACCTTCTGGTGCCGCCGCTGGATCGAGCACTCCCGCTCCCCCAGCGCCCACACCGTGCCGTGGGTGTCGGCGAGCACCTGCACCTCGATGTGCCGCCCGGTCTCCAGGTACCGCTCGCAGAACACCGTCGGGTCGCCGAACGCCGACGCGGCTTCCGCGCTCGCGCTCGCCACCGCCTCGGCCAGCTCGCCCAGCGACCGCACGACGCGCATCCCGCGTCCGCCGCCACCGGCGGATGCCTTGACCAGCACGGGAAGATCGTCCTCGGTGACCGCGGACGGGTCCAGTTCGGACAGCACCGGGACCCCGGCGGCGTCCATCAGGCGCTTGGACTCCACTTTGGAGCCCATGGTCTCGATCGCGGACGGCGGTGGGCCGATCCAGGTCAGCCCGGCGTCGATCACCGCCCGCGCGAACGCGGCGTTCTCGGACAGGAACCCGTAGCCGGGGTGGACGGCGTCCGCGCCCGCCGAGCGCGCGGCCTCGACCAGCAGGTCCGCGCGCAGGTAGGTCTCCGAAGGTGTGTTGCCGGGCAGCCGGACCGCCGCGTCCGCCTCGGCGACGTGCGGTGAGGCGGCGTCGGCGTCGGAGAACACGGCCGTCCGGGCGATCCCCAGCGCCGAGCAGGTGCGGAACACGCGGCGGGCGATCTCCCCGCGGTTGGCGACCAGAACGTTGTCGATCACGTCACTCACATCCGGAAGACGCCGAAGCCCTCGGCGCCCCTGATCGGTCCATTGTGGATGGCGGACAGGCACAGCCCGAGCACGGTGCGGGTGTCCCGCGGGTCGATGATGCCGTCGTCGTAGAGCATGCCGGACAGGAACATCGGCAGCGACTCGGCCTCGATCTGCTGCTCGACCATCGCGCGCATCGCGGCGTCGGCGTCCTCGTCGTAGGGCTGGCCGCGCCCGGCCGCGGCCTGGCGGGCCACGATCGACAGCACCCCGGCCAGCTGCGCCGGCCCCATCACCGCGGACTTCGCGCTGGGCCAGGCGAACAGGAACCGCGGCCCGTACGCCCGCCCGCACATGCCGTAGTGCCCGGCGCCGTAGGACGCGCCCATCAGCACGGACAGGTGCGGGACCTTCGAGTTGGACACCGCGTTGATCATCATCGCGCCGTGCTTGATGATGCCGCCCTGCTCGTACTCCTTGCCGACCATGTAGCCGGTGGTGTTGTGCAGGAACAGCAGTGGCGTGTCGGTCTGGTTGGCGAGCTGGATGAACTGGGTGGCCTTCTGCGACTCCTCGCTGAACAGCACGCCCTGGGCGTTGGCGAGGATCCCGATGGGGTAGCCGTGCAGGCTCGCCCATCCGGTGACGAGGCTGGTGCCGTAGAGCGGTTTGAACTCGTCGAAGTCGGAGCCGTCGACGACGCGGGCGATCACCTCGCGCGGGTCGAACGGAACCTTCAGGTCCGCGGGCACGATGCCGAGCAGGTCCTCGGCGTCCAGCAGCGGCTCGTCGTAGTCCGGTTTCGGGGACGGCCCCTGCTTGTGCCAGTTGAGCCGCTTGACGATGCTGCGGCCGATGCGGATCGCGTCCTGCTCGTCGTGCGCGAGGTAGTCGGCCAGGCCCGAGGTGCGCGCGTGCATCTCCGCGCCGCCCAGCGACTCGTCGTCGGACTCCTCCCCCGTCGCCATCTTGACCAGCGGCGGGCCGCCGAGGAACACCTTCGCGCGTTCCTTCACCATCACCACGTAGTCGGACATGCCGGGCAGGTAGGCGCCGCCCGCGGTGGAGTTGCCGAACACCAGCGCGATCGTCGGGATGCGCTCGGCCGAGGAGTTCGTCAGGTTGCGGAAGGTGCGGCCGCCCGGGATGAAGATCTCCTTCTGGGTGGGCAGGTCCGCGCCGCCGGACTCGACCAGGTTGATCGTCGGCAGCCGGTTCTCCGCCGCGATCTCGGCCGCCCGCAGGCTCTTCTTCAGCGTGGCGGGGTTGCTCGCGCCGCCCTTCACGGTCGGGTCGTTGGCGACGATCATGCACTCGACGCCCTCCACGACGCCGATGCCGCTGACCACGCTGCCACCCACGGTGTAGTCGGTGCCCCAGGCGGCCAGCGGTGACAGTTCGAGGAACGGGGAGTCCTCGTCGATCAGCAGCTCGATCCGCTCGCGCGCGAGCAGCTTGCCGCGCTTGCGGTGGCGCGCCACGTACTTCTCGCCGCCGCCCGCGATCGCCTTCGCGTGCTCGGCCTCGAGTTCGGCGAGCTTGGCCGCCATCGCCTCCCGGTTGGCCGCGAACTCCGCGCTCCCTGTGTCCACTCCGGACCGGATCACGCTCAAGCCGTGTACCCCAATCGTTTCGCCGCGAGACCCGCCAGGATCTCGTTGGTGCCGCCGCCGATGCCGAGGATGCGGACATCGCGGTAGTGCCGTTCCACTTCGGATTCCCGCAGGTAGCCGAGGCCGCCGTGCAGCTGGACCGCCTCGTTGACCACCCACTCGGCCGTCTCGACCGCGGTGTTCTTCGCGAAGCAGGCCTCCGCGATGACCTCTTCCCCGGCGACGAACCGCTGCGCGACGTGCCGCGTGTAGACGCGGGCGAGGTCGATCCGCCGGGCCATGTCCACGAGCTTGTGCTGCACCAGCTGCCGGGAGATCAGCGGACGTCCGAACGTCTCCCGCAGCCGGCACCACTCCAGCGTGAGGTCGAGTGCGCGCTGGGCGGTCGCGTAGCCCTGCACCGCGAGTGAGAGCCGCTCGGTGACGAAGTGGGTCGCGATCTGGATGAACCCGGTGTTCTCCTCACCGACCAGGTTCTTCGCGGGCACCCGGGCGTCCGCGAAGGACAACTCCGCGGTGTCCGAGCAGTGCCAGCCCATCTTCTCCAGCTTGCGGCTGACCGTGAACCCCGGCGTGTCCCGCTCGATCACCAGCAGCGACACGCCGTGGGCGCCCGGGCCGCCGGTGCGCACCGCGGTGGTCACGAAGTCGGCGCGGGTGCCGGAGGTGATGTAGGTCTTGGCTCCGTTGACGACGTAGTGGTCGCCCTCCCGGCGAGCGGTGGTACGGATGCCGGCGACGTCGGACCCGCCGTCGGGCTCGGTGATCGCCAGCGACCCGATGAGGCGGCCCTCGATGGTCGGCCGCACCCAGCGTTCGATCTGCTCGGGATCGCCCGCGGTGACGATGTGCGGCAGCGCGATGCCGTTGGTGAACAGCGACGCGATCAGCCCGCCCGAGCCGCCCGCGTAGAGGATTTCCTCGGTGACCGTCATGGCGTCCAGGAAGTCGCCGCCACCGCCGCCCGCGCTCTCCGGGAACGACACCCCGAGCAGGCCGATCTCGCCTGCCTTGCGGTGCAGGTCGCGCGGCAGCTCGCCGGCGCGCTCCCACTCGTCCAGGTGCGGCAGCACCTCGGCCTCCACGAACCGGCGCACGGTCTTGCGCAGCGCGGTCCGCTCGGGCGTGGCGAACGGGTCGGTCACAGCAGCACCTCCGGGATGTCGGCGTGGCGGGCACGCAGCCACTCGCCGAGCGCCTTGGCCTGCGGGTCGAACCGGGCCTGCGCCGCGACGCCCTGGCCGAGCAGTCCTTCGACGACGAAGTTGAGCGCACGCAGGTTGGGCAGCGCGTGCCGGCGGACGGTGAGGTCCGCGGTCTCCGGCAGCAGCCGCTGGAACTCCTCGACGGTCAGGTGGTGCGCGAGCCAGCGCCACGCGTCGTCCGAGCGCGCCCACACGCCGAGGTTGGCGTCGCCGCCCTTGTCGCCGCTGCGGGCGCCGAGGATCGTGCCCAGCGGCACGCGCCGGGCCGGCCCGTCCGGCAGTGGTTCGGGTAGCTCGGGCTCGTCCACTTCGGACAGCGGCAGGGTGTCGGTGGCGGGTGCGATGTCCACCCGGGATCCGTCCGGCAGCACGGCCACGTGCGGCACCTCGGCGGCGGCCACGAAGGCGGCGGTGTAGACGCCGTAGGGCGAGGCGTCCGAGGGCGGCGCGGTGACGTGGAAGCCGGGGTAGCTGGCCAGGGCCAGTTCGATCGCCGCGCCGCTGAACGCGCGCCCGGCCACCTTCGGGTCGGCGTCCTTGACCGCGCAGTGCAGCAATGCGCTGGCGCGCTGCTCGGTGTCGGCGTCCTCGTGGTCGGTGCGGGCCAGCGTCCAGCGGATCTCGGCGGGCGGCCGGTCCTTCAGCGCGCCTTCGAGCTGGTCGCGCACCAGCGCCGCCTTGGCCTCGATGTCCAGTCCGGTCAGCACGAACGTGGTCTCGTTGCGGAAGCCGCCGAGGGTGTTCAGGCAGACCTTGAGCGTCGGCGGCGGCGCCTCGCCGCGGGTGCCGGAGATGCGCACCCGGTCCGGGCCGTCCTCGGTCAGGGTCAGCGTGTCGAACCGCGCGGTGACGTCCGGCCCGGCGTAGCGGGCGCCGGCGATCTCGTACAGCAGCTGGGCGGTGACGGTGCCCGCGGTCACCGCGCCCCCGGTGCCCGGGTGCTTGGTGATCACGCTGGAACCGTCGGCGGCGATCTCGGCGATCGGGAAGCCGGGGGTGCCGGTGTCGTGTTCGGTGAAGAACGCGTAGTTGCCGCCGGTGGCCTGGGCGCCGCACTCGATGACGTGCCCGGCGGCGACCGCCCCGGCGAGTGCGTCGTAGTCGTCGCGCGCCCACCCGAAGTGCGCGGCGGCCGGGCCGACGACCAGCGAGGCGTCGGTGACGCGGCCGGTGACGACCACGTCCGCGCCGCGCTCCAGGCACGCGGCGATGCCCCACGCGCCGAGATAGGCGTTGGCGGTCAGCGGTTTGCCGAGCCCCAGCTCGTCCACTCTGGACAGCATGTCGTCGCCCTCGACGTGGGCCACGGCGATGTCCAGGCCCAGCTGCCCGGCCAGCTCGCGGATCGCAGCGGCCAGTCCGGCCGGGTTGAGGCCGCCCGCGTTGGTGACGATCTTGACGCCGTTTTCCTTGGCCAGCGCGAGGTTGTCCGCCATCTGGCGCAGGAAGGTCTTGGCGTAGCCGCGGCCGGGGTCCTTGAGCCGGTCGCGGCCGAGGATCAGCATGGTCAGCTCGGCGAGGTAGTCCCCGGTCAGCACGTCCAGCGGGCCGCCGGTGAGCATCTCGCGCACGGCGGAGAACCGGTCGCCGTAGAACCCGGAGGCGTTGCCGATGCGCAGCACGTCGCTCATGCGAACTGCCCTGCCTTCCGGCCCGCGCCGGGCGGCCCGGCGAAGGCCTGCGCGATCTCCAGCCACTTCTCGGCGTCCGGACCGATGGCGACGACGTCGGTGTCGGCCGGGTGCCGCCGCTGCGTGACGACGAGGCAGAACCCGAGCGCGGACCCGGTGACGCGCTGCGCCGCGTCCGCCGGGCCGAACGTCCACTCTTCACCGTCCACACCGGACAGCTCGACGCGGAACTCCTCGGCGGGCGGCGCGAGTCCGTGCACCGAGAACGCGAAGTTCCGGGTGCGCACGCCGAATCGCGCGATCTGCCACAGCCGCCGTGTGGGCTCGCGGCGCAGGCCGATCGCGTCGTACACGTCCTGCGCGTGCGCCCAGGTCTCCATCAGCCGCGCGGTCGCCATGGACGCGGCGCTCATCGACGGCCCGTACCACGGCAGCTTCTGCCCGTCCGGCACGCGCGCCAGTTCGCGGGCCAGTTCTTCGCGCCCGGACCGCCACATCGCCAGCAGTTCGTCACGTGGTTTCGCGGCCAGTTCCCGCGCGCCCTGATCGACGAAGTCGTCGCCCGCGGCCAGCGCCCGCTGCACTTCGGCCGGGAACTCGTCCGGCGTGCGCACCGCGATCAGCGACTTGGCGTCGGTCCACGCCAGGTGCGCGATCTGGTGCGCGATCGTCCAGCCCTTCGCCGGGGTCGGGGTCGACCACCTCGCCTCGCTCACCAGGTCGTCGAGCTCCCGGCTCTCGTCGGCCAGGTCCCGCAGGATCGGTCCGGGGTCCGCCACGCCATCCGCCTCCTCGCGCACGTCTCGCGCCGAGCCTGGCACCACCCCGCGGAAAAATCAAGCGCGCTTGATTGTTTTGGCTAGCACGCCACGCCGACACGCCCGCATCTTGGGGTGACTGGACAGAGCGACCCCAAGATGTAGTCTTCGATCACCGGCAGGGTCCGACGGCTGGGGAAGCGAGCGCGGGCCCGTCCGGTACGAGTCGTGCCCACCCCCAGCACGCCGGCACCCAGGCCGGTGTGCCGATGAAACGCGCCCGAAAACGGAGTGATGCATGTCTGTGGAAACCTCCCCGGCGCCGGCAGCCACGCTGCGGGTGATCCGCCGGGACGGCGAGGCGTCGCCGTTCGACGCGAGCCGGATCTCCGTCGCGCTGACCAAGGCCTTCCTCGCGGCCGAGGGCGACGGGGCCGCCGCGTCGTCGCGGATCCACCACGTCGTGGCCGAGCTGACCGCGCAGGTCGAGGCCTCGCTGCGCCGCCACGCCACCGGTGACGCCGTGCACCTGGAGCAGATCCAGGACCTGGTGGAGCTGGCGCTGATGCGCGGTGGCCACCACAAGGTCGCCCGCGCCTACGTGCTCTACCGCGAGGAGCACGCCAAGGCCCGCGAAACCACGCCGCCACCAGCGGCGATCCGGGTCACGCACCCGGACGGCGAGCTGCGCCCGCTGGACCGCGAGCGCATCGCCCGCGTCGTCGGCGAGGCCGTCGCCGGGATCGCGGACGTCGCGGCCGAGCCGGTGCTGGCCGAGGCCGAGCGCAACCTCTACGACGGGATCGGCGCCGACGAGCTGGCCCTGGCGCTGATCATGGCCGCCCGCACGCTGGTCGAGCGGGAGCCGAACTACTCCGCCGTCACCGCCCGCCTGCTGCTGGACAAGCTGCGCGGCGAGGCGCTGAGCCACCTCGCGGGCGAGCCGCGCCAGGCGTCGCAGGCCGAGCTGGACTACCCCGCCTACTTCCGCGACTACCTGCGCCACGCGATCGAGCTGGAGCTGGTGGACCCGGAACTGGCCCGCTTCGACCTGGACAAGGTCACCGCCGCGATCCGCCCGGAGCGCGACCTGGACTTCGGCTTCCTCGGCCTGCAGACCCTCTACGACCGGTACTTCCTGCATGAGCAGGGCACCCGGTTCGAGCTGCCGCAGGCGTTCTTCCTGCGGGTGGCGATGGGGCTGGCCCTGCGCGAGGACGACCGCGAGGCCCGCGCCGTGGAGTTCTACGACCTGCTGTCCAGCTTCGACTTCATGGCCTCCACGCCGACGCTGTTCAACTCCGGCACCACCCGGGCACAGCTGTCGTCGTGCTTCCTGACCACGGTCGAGGACAGCCTGGACGCGATCTTCCAGTCCTACAAGAACAACGCGCTGCTGGCGAAGTACTCCGGCGGGCTGGGCAACGACTGGACGCCGGTGCGCGGCCTGGGCGCCCACATCAAGGGCACCAACGGCACGTCCCAGGGCGTGGTGCCGTTCCTGAAGATCGCCAACGACACGGCGGTCGCGGTCAACCAGGGCGGCAAGCGCAAGGGCGCGGCGTGCGCGTACCTGGAGACCTGGCACATCGACGTCGAGGAGTTCCTCGACCTGCGCAAGAACACCGGCGACGACCGGCGCCGCACCCACGACATGAACACCGCCAACTGGGTGCCCGACGAGTTCCTGCGCCGCGTCGAGGCCGACGCGCAGTGGACGCTGTTCTCCCCCGACGAGACCCCGGACCTGCACGACCTCTACGGCAACGCGTTCGCCCAGCGCTACCGCGAGTACGAGGCCGCGGCCGACCGCGGCGAGATCCGCGTGTTCCGCCGGGTGCGGGCGGTCGAGCTGTGGCGGCGGATGCTGACCATGCTGTTCGAGACCGGGCACCCGTGGATCACCTTCAAGGACCCGTGCAACCTGCGCTCGCCGCAGCAGCACGCGGGCGTGGTGCACTCGTCCAACCTGTGCACCGAGATCACGCTGAACACCAGCGCCGACGAGGTGGCGGTGTGCAACCTCGGCTCGGTCAACCTGGCCCGCCACGTCACCGACGGCGGCCTGGACACCGCGAAGCTGGAGCGCACCGTGCGCACCGCGGTGCGGATGCTGGACAACGTCGTGGACATCAACTTCTACACGATCCCGGAGGCGCGCCGGTCCAACCTGCGGCACCGCCCGGTCGGGCTGGGGCTGATGGGCTACCAGGACGCGTTGTTCACGCTCGGCCTGCCGGTGGACAGCCCGGAGGCGGTGGAGTTCGCCGACCGCAGCATGGAGCACCTGAGCTACCACGCGATCGCGGCGTCCGCGCAGCTCGCCCGGGAGCGGGGCGCCTACGAGACGTTCGAGGGCTCGCTGTGGAGCCAGGGCGTGCTGCCGCTGGACTCGCTGCGGCTGCTGGCCGAGGCGCGCCAGGGTGACGCGCTGGAGGTCGACTCGTCGTCCACTCTGGACTGGGACGCGCTGCGCGAGGTGGTGCGCGGCGGGATGCGCAACTCCAACGTGATGGCGATCGCGCCGACCGCGACGATCTCCAACATCTGCGGGGTCGGGCAGTCGATCGAGCCGCTGTTCCAGAACCTCTACGTCAAGTCGAACATGTCCGGCGACTTCACCGTGGTCAACCCGCACCTGGTCGCGGCGCTGAAGGAGCGCGGGCTGTGGGACGAGGCGATGGTGGCCGACCTGAAGTACTTCGACGGCAGCCTGGCGCAGATCGACCGGGTGCCCGCGGACCTGAAGCGGCTCTACGCGACCGCGTTCGAGATCGACAGCCGCTGGCTGGTGGACGCGGCGTCGCGCCGGCAGAAGTGGATCGACCAGGCCCAGTCGCTCAACCTCTACATCGCCGCGCCGAGCGGCCGCAAGCTCGACGAGCTGTACCGGTACGCGTGGCACAAGGGCCTGAAGACGACCTACTACCTGCGCGCCAAGGCCGCCACGAGCGTGGAGAAGAGCACCCTGCGCGGCACGGACGGCAAGCTCAACGCCGTGCCCGCCGCGGTCCCGGCTGCCGTGCCTGCTGCCGTGCCGGAGCCCGAGTTCGCCGCGTGCCGGATCGACGACCCCGACTGCGAGGCCTGCCAGTGAACACCACCGAAACCGGCCAGACCGGGCTGGGCGCGATCAGCCGCGGCGCGGACCGGGTCAGCGTCGACGACAAGGCGATGATCAACGCCCGCGCCGACGTCAACCAGTTGCTGCCGCTGAAGTACCACTGGGCGTGGGAGAAGTACCTGGCCGGCTGCACGAACCACTGGATGCCCACCGAGGTGGCGATGCAGGCCGACATCGCGCTGTGGAAGTCGCCGGACGGGCTGACCGAGGACGAGCGGCGCATGGTCAAGCGCAACCTCGGGTTCTTCGCCACGGCCGAGTCGCTGGTGGCGAACAACCTGGTGCTGGCGGTGTACCGGCAGATCACCAACCCGGAGTGCCGCCAGTACCTGCTGCGCCAGGCGTTCGAGGAGGCCGTGCACACGCACACCTTCCAGTACATCTGCGAGAGCCTGGGCCTGGACGAGGGCGAGCTGTTCAACGCCTACCGCGAGGTCCCGTCGATCACCGACAAGGACGCGTGGGCGCTGAAGTACACCCGGAACCTGGAGAACCCGGACTTCGCCACCGGCACGGCGGCCGCCGACCAGGACTTCCTGCGTGACCTGGTGGCGTTCTACGTGGTGTTCGAGGGCATGTGGTTCTACACCGGGTTCGCGCAGATCCTGTCGCTGGGGCGGCGCAACAAAATGGTGGGGATCGCCGAGCAGTTCCAGTACATCCTGCGCGACGAGTCGATCCACCTGAACTTCGGCATCGACTGCATCAACCAGATCAAGATCGAGAACCCGCACCTGTGGTCGCCGGAGTTCCAGGCCGAGGTGCGGCAGATGCTCACCGAGGCGTGCGAGCTGGAGGTCGCCTACGCGCGGGACACGATGCCGCGCGGGATGCTCGGGCTCTCGGCGGCGCTGTGCGAGCAGTACCTGCGCTTCATCACCGACCGGCGCGCCCAGCAGCTCGGGCTGGCCCCGATCTTCGGCGAGAACGAGAACCCGTTCCCGTGGATGTCGGAGGCGATGGACCTGCGGAAGGAGAAGAACTTCTTCGAGACGCGGGTGACCGAGTACCAGACGGGCGGGTCGCTCGCCTGGGACTGAGCGCTCGCTAAATTTCACCCTTGCCGGGGCGGGGGGTGGTGCGGGACGGTGTGATCACACGTGTTGTCGCAAGGAGGCGCGATCGTGACCAGTGCCGTCGTCAGGGCGTTCCGGGAACGTGTTCCACCCCTGACCGCCATCCCCCTCCCCCGGGCCGTCGACCGCCGCCTGATGGACCAGCGGTGGCCGGTGCGGGAGCTCGCCACGCCACCCGCGGGCAGCGGGCTGTCCCCGATCGTGGGTGACGCGGGGGCGCCGATCGTCGGGCACGCCATCGAGTCGATGCGGTTCGGGCTGGACTTCGCCCTGCACCGGTTCGAGAAGTACGGGCCGGTGTCGTGGATGGGGGCGTTCGGGCAGCGGATCGTCGTGCTGGCCGGCCCGGACGCCACCCAGACCGCGCTGGTCAACAAGGACAAGGCGTTCTCGCAGGAGGGCTGGCAGTTCTTCATCGAGCGGTTCTTCCACCGCGGGCTGATGCTGCTGGACTTCGAGGAGCACCACCTGCACCGGCGGATCATGCAGGAGGCGTTCACGCGGCACAAGCTCGCCGGCTACATGCGGCAGGCGGCGCCGGTCCTGCGCTCCGGTGTGGCGGCGTGGGCTGGCGCCGACCGGCCACGGCTGTACTGGCTGCTGAAGCGGCTCACGCTGGACGTCGCGTCGCGGGTGTTCATGGACATGCCGCCGGGCGCCGACGCCGACGCGATCAACCGGGCGTTCGTGGGCACGGTCCGGGCGGCGACGGCGCTGGTGCGGGTGCCGGTGCCGGGCGGCCGGTGGGCGGCGGGCCTGCACGGGCGGCGGGTGCTGGAGCGGTACTTCGCGGAGAAGCTGCCGTCGAAGCGG
The DNA here is from genome assembly GCF_040614195.1 of Amycolatopsis sp. NPDC006125. Classification (NCBI taxonomy): domain Bacteria; kingdom Bacillati; phylum Actinomycetota; class Actinomycetes; order Pseudonocardiales; family Pseudonocardiaceae; genus Amycolatopsis; species Amycolatopsis sp. NPDC006125. The sequence continues at coordinate 7,559 of NZ_JBEXTZ010000052.1, read as the reverse complement.
CGCGGCGAGGGCGCGGACCTGTTCTCGGCGCTGTGTCACGCGCGCGGCGACGACGGGGCCGAGTTCACCGACGACGACGTGGTGAACCACATGATCTTCCTGATGATGGCGGCCCACGACACGGCGACGATCACCAGTTCCGCGGTCGCCTACCACCTGGCGAAGCACCCTTCGTGGCAGGAACGGGCGCGCGAGGAGTCGCTGGCGCTGGGTGACGAACTGCCGGACCTCGCGGCACTGGAGAAGCTGACCACGCTGGACCTGGTGATCAAGGAGGCGCTGCGGCTGACGGCGCCGGTGCCGTCGCTGCCGCGCAAGACGGTGAAGGACACGGAGGTGCTGGGCCACTACATCCCGGCAGGCACGATGTGCAGCGTCTCGCCGAACACCAACCACTACTCGCCGGACCACTGGACGAACCCGCGGGCGTTCGACCCCGAGCGGTTCGCGGAGGGCAGGCGGGAGGACAAGTCGCACCGGTTCGCGTGGATGCCCTTCGGCGGCGGGGCGCACAAGTGCATCGGGATGCACTTCGGGAACAACGAGGTGAAGCTCCTGATGCACGAAATGCTGCGCACGTACCGCTGGTCGGTGCCCGAGGGATACCGCATCAAGTGGGACTACGTGTCGCTGCCCGTGCCGGTGGACGGGTTGACGGTCCGGCTGCAACGGCTGCGGTGAGCGCGGGGCGCGCCGCCGCTAGCGGCTGCGGTGAGCGCTGGGCGCGCGGCCGTGGTCAGCGGCTGCGGTGAGCGCGGGGCGCGCGGGCCGCTAGCGGCTGCGCGCCCTTGCGGCGGCCGCCGACCGACTGTCGCGCTGGCGCGGCGCCCCGAAACAACTGCGCGGGACCGCGGTCAGCGGTCACAAAGATCGCTCCGGCATCCTGCCGCGCCACCGGCACCGCGCCGCCCTCGTCGGCTGCCCCACGGTCCGCCCGGGGCCACCGCCGCAGTCGCGGCGCGGCCGCCCTCCCGACCGCAGCCGCGCACCCTTGCCACGGCCGCCAACCGGCTGTCGCGCCGACGCGGCGCCCCCGGAACAACCGCGCGGGACCGCGGTCAGCGGTCACACCGGCGGCCTGCCAGTCCACCGCCGCTGCCCTTGGCGGCCGCCCCGCGACCTCCCGGACCACCGCCGCACGCGCGCACCGCCGCGCCGTCCTCGGCGGCCGCCCCGCGGCCCGCCGCCGCTAGCGGCTGCGCGCCCGCAGCACTTCCAGCGCCTTGTCGGCGTGCACGGCCATCCTCAGTTCGCTCTTGACGACTTCCAGCAGGCGCCGGTCGGTGTCGATGACGAACGTGTGCCGCTTCGTCAGCAGCGGGCCGAACGAGCGCCGCACGCCGAACCGCGTCGCGACCTCGCCCTCGGCGTCCGACAGGAGCGGGTAGTCGAAGCCGTGCCGCGCGCTGAACTCCTGCTGCCGCGCCACCGGGTCCGGGCTGATCCCCACCCGCTGCGCGCCGACCTCGGCGAACTCCTTCGCCAGGTCCCGGAAGTGGCAGCTCTCCGCGGTGCAGCCCGGCGTCATCGCCGCCGGGTAGAAGAACAGCACCACCGGCCCCGACTCCAGGAAACCGCTCAGCGACCGTGGCTCGCCGCGCTCGTCCGGCAGCGTGAAGTCCGGGACGACGTCCCCCGGCTTCACCCGCTCACCGCCGCGTCGGTGTGCTGCTCGATGAGCTGGTCGACCTCGTCGCCGGTCGCGGTGTCCGCCACGAACGGCCCGCGGGCCGCGATCACGCCGTGCCGCCGCAGCCGCTCGGCCTGCTCGTGGCTGCGCACGCCCTCCGCGCCGATCCGCAGCTTCAGCTCACGCGCCCGCGCCACCAGCTGGTCCAGGTGCCGCGCCGCGACCTCCGGCTCACCGTCGGCGAGCGCGTCGACGACCGGCCCGGACAGGATCACGTGCTGCACCGACAGCTGGTGCTGCGGGATCAGCTCCAGATCGGCCGAGCCCTGCACGGTCAGCACCAGCTTCGCGCCGAGGTCGGCCAGCACGGTGAGCGAGTCGAGCACCTCGCCGCGCGGGTCCAGGATCGACGAGCTGTCGGTGCACAACCGCAGCGCCCTGGCCGGCAGCTCGTTGCGGTCCAGCTGTTCCTTGACCAGCGCCACCAGGTCCGGCTCGATCGCCAGCCTGTTCGGCAGGCGGATACACACGTCCGGCGCGGCGTCGCCGTAGCGTTCGCGCCAGCGCGCGGTCGCCCGCAGCGACTCGGTCAGCAGCCACTTGCCGAGCGGGATCGTCATGCCGGTCGTCTCGGCCAGCGGGAAGAACTCCTCGGCGGGCAGCTCACCCAGCTCCGGGTGGTGCCAGCGCAACCCGGCGTTGACCGCGGCGATCTCGTCGGGCTTGGCCAGCTTCACGGTGGGCTGGTAGATCAGCTCGAACTGCCCGTTCTCCAGCGCGCCGGCGATCTCCGCGCCCAGCCGGTAGCGGGCGCGGTCGCGCGCGTCGAGCTCCGGGTCGAACAGCATCCACTGCGCCTTGCCGGCCTCCTTGGCGCGGTGCAACGCGATCTCCGCCGCGCGCTCGATGTCCTCGACACCACCGTCGCGCACGTCGCGCACCACGATCCCGGCGCTCGCGCTCACCCCGACGCCGTGCTCGCCGATGTAGATCGGCTCGGCGAGGTCCTCCAGCGCGGTCTCGACGAGGCTGATCACTCCCGACGTGGTCAGCTCGCCGCGCAGCAGCACCGCGAACCCGTCCCCGGACAGCCGCGCCACCAGCGCGTCTTCGCCTGCGAAGGCTTCGTTCAGCTTGGTGGCCACGCCGCGAAGCACCGCGTCGCCGACACCAGCGCCGAGCCCGTCGTTGACCACCTTGAACCCGTCGAGGTCCAGGTAGATCAACGCGACCTGACCGCGTGCGGACGGGCTGAGCGCGGACTCCAGCAGCGTGCGGAAGCGGGAGGCGTTGGACAGGCCGGTGAGCGAGTCGTGGATGCTCTGGTGCCGCAGCGTTTCCTGCAGCGTGTGGACCTCGTTGGCGTCGGAGGCCATCAGCACCGGGAAGAGGGTGCCGGGCCGGTCGCCGGGCAGGCGGGTCAGGACGATGTCGGCCCACACGCCCGCGTCGTCGGCGTGGGCGAGGCGGACGCGGTCGGTGAACTCGTCCAGGTCGGTTTCGGCGAGCTCGGCCAGGCCGGTGGCCAGCTTCTCGCAGTCGCGGTTGTCGAAGCCCAGCTCGGCGAGGCGGCGGCCGCGCAGGCGGTCCGGCTTGTGCCCGAGGAACTTGCCGAGCTCCTTGTTGACCTCGACGATCACGCCGTCCGGGTCGGCCATCGCGATGCCGACGGGAGCGCTGCTGTAGAGCGTGGTGAAGCGGCGCATGGCGGCGTCGCGGGCCGCTTCGGCCTCGGCGACCGCGGTGCGCGCGAAGTCGTGCAGGAGCTGCTCGAGCTCTTCCGGGGGAAGCGATACTCCGTCCGTGTCAGCCAACCGCGCGGCCCAGCGCCGGGCCACGTCCGCCAACCCTGGTGCGGCACCAGGTTCCGACACGCTCCACCTCTTCCGGAGAACGACAAGGGCCTGGTCAGGCCCGGTCCGGGCGCCGACAAGCCCACTCCGGGCCGGATCCGCCCCGAAGTCATGCCACGCCATCACGCCCGGACAGACTTGTCTACCGGCCGAACGTGTGATGATCAGTGTAGATGTCGTCACTGCTCGTGGTTTTTCGGCTACCGCGTCCCGCCGCGGTCTCCGGTTCTGCTCCACCGTCCGCGACGCCCGGCCGCAGGCAAGGCAACTCCCTGTGGCGATCAGCGCCGCATCCACCCCGGCGCCGCGCGGGTGGCGCCCAGCGACGATCCCCCGGCGCAGCCCGCCGCCACACCGCAAACCGCTCCACGGCGCTCGGCCCCGCGCAGCCTTCCGCACCCCGCGGCAGTCCCGCATCCACCCCGCCCCCGCACGGCCGCCGCCCAGCGACGCCCCCGGGCGCAGCCTTCCGCCACACCATGCCCCACCCCGCGGCAGTCAGCCCACCAGCCACCCGGCCGCGCGCGCGACACCGCCCCCGGGCGCAGCCTTCCCCCACAGGGCAACCCACCCCGCGGCGATCAACCCCACACCCACCCCGCCCCACGCGAAGCACCACCCAGCGACGATCCCCCGGGCGCGGTCTTCCGCCACACCGCGACCCGCCCGGTGGCGGCCGTCCCGCCGGGGAGCCGGGTGGGGCGCTCGTCGAGCCGGGTGAAGCCGAGCCGGGCGGGGACGGCGCCGCTGCGGTGGTTGGCGACGTCGTGCACGATCTCCACGCGGTTGGCGCCCACCCGGAACGCCTCGTCGGTCAGCAGGCGCGCCGCGCGGGTGGCCCAGCCCCGGCCGGTGTAGGCCTTGGCCAGCCAGTAGCCCACTTCGAGCCCGCCGCGGCCGATGCGCGCCATCAGCCCGCAGCTGCCGGCGACCGCCCCGTCCGGCGCGACGATCGCGTAGTCGAAGGTCTCCGCGGCGAGCCAGCTTTCCCGGGTGAGCGTCAGGAACTCCCGCGCGTCGCGCTCGGTGTAGCCGTCCACCGCCCACGGCATCCACGGCGCGAGGTGGTCCAGGGACTCGTTGACCAGGCGGTGCAGGAGCTCGGCGTCGCCGGCCCACCACCGGCGCAGCAGGATCACCCCGTCCGAGAGGGTCTCCGCAGGGATCTGCATCCCCCGATCATCCCCGCCGCGGCCGTGGCCCGCACGGGACTTTTCCGGTATGCACGACGCATGCTGGAGTTCTTCCGGGCGATCCTGGACGCCGTCCTCGCGATCACGCCCAAGGCGCTGACCGCCCGCAAGGACGCCAAGCTGAACGCGCTCGGCGCCGAACTGTTCGTGCTCTACCTGCGCGCGCACCGGATCGCCGACAACGGCGACTACCTGCTGGGGTTCCTGGAAAACACCGCCACGATGAGCGAGGAGGACGTCCGCGCGCAGACCTCCTGGGTGCGCCGCCTGCACGCCGCCGCCCGGCAGCAGGCGTCGGACCTGCGTGGCCTGAACTCCGAGATGACCCGTCTCGGCGGCTGCCTCGCCGCCCTCGACCCGCAGGCGTACGGACGGCTCAAGAACGGGATGTGGGAGAAGTTCAGCCGCATCGACCACCTGCGGATGGTCCTCGCCGGCCCGGCGCTGCCCGATCCGCGCGCACTCGGGCTCTTCCCCGGCCCGGACCCGGTCACCGATCCCGTCGGGCGGCTGGCGGGTTTGCTCTCCCGGCCGGAAGGCGCGATGGAGTCGCCCGGAGCGCTTGAGTCGCCCGGCGCGCTGGACCTGCGGGACCCGCTGACGCCGCGGGCGCGCGCCGAGATCGCCCGCTACCTGGCCGAGCACCGGCCCCGCGAGCAGCTGGCGGAGATCCGGGCCCAGCTGAAGATCCTGCACGAGGCACTGGAGCGCACCTTCACGCTGAGCGACATCCTGGTGAGCCTGTCGGCCGCCGGAAAGGCCGATCCCGGCGGCTTCCTGCGCGACTAGGTCATGATCGCGCTGTCGGGCACCACCGTGTCGTTGCGGAGCGCTTCCCACAGCTGCTTCGACTTCGTCTTGTCCCAGTGCTCCGCCGAGCCGGACGTGACCGGCACCGTCGTGGACAACACGCCGTCCGAGGAGATGCCCCGCATCGCCCACGCCAGAGCCACCAGGTTGTGCAGGTGGTCGCCCTCGTCCATGGTCAGCGCGTCCGGCGCGGCGCCCAGCAGCGGGAACACGTCGAACGGGTTGAGCAGCGTGCCGGGGCTGGAGATCTGGCTGACCAGCGCGCCGATGAACTTGCGCTGGTTCTCCACCCGGTCCAGGTCCGACCGCGGGGTCGCGTCGCTGTGCCGCATGCGCACGAACCCGAGCGCGTGCGCGCCGTCGAGTTCCTGGCAGCCGGCCGGGATCGTGATGCCGGTGACGGTGTCGTGCATCTCCTTGTCGACGCACATGTCCACGCCGCCGATCGCGTCGACGATGTTGGCGAACCCGCCGAACCCGATCTCGGCGTAGTGGTCGATGCGCAGCCCGGTGGCCTGCTCGACGGTCTTGACCAGCAGCGGCGCGCCGCCGATCGAGAACGCCGCGTTGATCTTGCTGGTCCCGTGGCCGGGGATGGCGACTTCGGAGTCGCGCGGCAGGCTGACCAGCGTCGGCTTGGTGTCGTTGTCCGGCAGGTGCGCGATCATCATCGTGTCGGTGCGCTGACCGCCGCCTGCGGCCTTGACGTCGCCGGTGACCAGCCGTTGCTCGTCCTCGGCGGTGAGGCCTTCGCGGCTGTCCGAGCCGACGATGAGCCAGTTGGTGCCCGCGCCGGCGGCGGGGCGGCCCTCGTAGTCCTCCAGCGCGGCGACCCGGTTGATCGAGAACTCCAGGTACACCCACACGCCGGCGAGGAACAGCACGAACACCGACAGCAGCGTCAGCAGCACCTTGCCAGGGCCGAACCGGCGGCGGCGCGGACGGCGCGCGGCAGGCGGCGGGGGCGGCGGGACGTCGCCGCGGGACGGCATGGCCCGCGTGGGCGGCGGTCCGGGGCGGCGCGGCGGCGGCTGGCGGTAGGCGCCCTCGCGGCCGGGCAACGGCATCATCTGCGCGGGCTGGTGCTGTCGCGGGCCGCGCGGTGGTACGCGCGGCGGGTAGCCGCCCTGGTTCGTCACGCCATCACCGTTCCCCGATCGACCGGCCCTAGGACGCCCCTAGTGAACCTCAAACGTCTCGAATCAGGACGTGCAGCACCCCGAAAGGGTTGCGCAACGCTACCCGGGCAGGCGAAGCCGCTGGTCGGGACGCACCGACCAGACCGTGAGCGGGGCCACACCGGCGGCGTCCAGGGCGAACTCGCGGGCCAGCCGGTTCCACACCCCCGGCCGGTACAGCATGGCGTGCCCTTCGGACATGACCTCGATCCGCACCACACGCTCGGCGACTGCCTGGGCGCGCTCGGCGTAGGCGAAGGACTCCGCGGGCCGGGTGATGCGGTCGCGCGTGCCGTGGGCGATCACGACCGTCTTGCCGGTCACCGGTTCCACCGGCTCGCCGATCGGGGTCCACGGCGCCAGCGCCAGCACCGACCGGACTTCCGGCTCGTCGGCGATCCGCAGCGCGACCCGGCCGCCCATCGAGTGCCCGGCGAGGAACACCGGCACGTCCGGCCGCTCGGCCCGGATCCGCCGCAGCGCCCACCGCGCGTCGGCCACCGGGTGCAGGTCGGGGTCGTTCCAGCCCCGGACGCGGTTGCGCAGCAGCCGCACCTCCACCCCGTGCGGCGCCCCCGCCCTCAGGATCTGCCGCGCCAACGGCACCATCCGCAGGTAGGCCAGCCCCCACGGCCGCACCACGTTGAGGCCGTTCTCGGCGCCCCCGTGCAGGACGAGCACGACCGCCCGCACCGGCCCGCGGGCGCGCCAGGTCGTCAGCACCGGATCACTCACACCAGGAGCCAACACCACGCCCGGGGTGATTCTTCCGCCGACCACCCGCACGGGGTGGTCCGCCGCCTAGATGAGTAATTCCGATCTTGGTTAGTGGTCGTAGGCGATCAGGGATCGGGTTGTGGGTTGGCCGGTGGCGCGGTTGTGCCAGATGGCGGCG
>NZ_JBEXTZ010000051.1:0-58553 GCF_040614195.1 Amycolatopsis sp. NPDC006125 | reverse complement strand
GTCTTCGCCGAACTTCCTCCCTGGAGCGGCGAACGGACGACCAGCGCACCGGCTGTTCTTCCGGAACCTGTCACGCCACCGGCAGGTCGTCGGCAGGCTGCACGCGCACCGAGGCCGCCCCCAGCGCCAGCCGGGTCACCGCGTCGGTCAAGCGATCCGCCGGCTGCGCGAACGGGATCCGCAACCAGTGCTCCAGCCCGCCTTGGGCGCTGAACCTCGAACCGGGCGTGATCTGCACGCCGTGGTTGGCCGCGGCGATCGCGAGCCGCGTGCTCATCGGTTCCGGCAGGCGGCACCACAGCGACAACCCGCCCGACGGCACGCGGAACCGCCAGTCCGGCAGCTCCCGCCGCAGGGCCTCGGTCAGCGCGTCCCGCTGGGAGCGCAGGACGGCCCGGCGCGCGGCCGGGTCCGGGTCGCCCGCGTCGAACAACTCCGCCAGCACCAGCTGCTCGAACACCGGCGACCCCAGGTCGGATGCGAACCGCGCCGAGGTCAGGCGGGTCACCAGGTCCTCCGGCGCCCGGATCCAGCCGATCCGCAGCCCGCCCCAGTGCGACTTGGACACGGTGCCGACCGTGATCGCCCAGTCCCCGGCGAACGCGGCCAGCGGCGGCGGCCCGTCATCCCCCTCCAGGTCCAGCTCGACGAACGTCTCGTCCACCACCGCATGCGTTTGCGTCCGGGCCAGCAGCGCCCCCAGCTCCGCCCGCCCGGACGCGTCGAGCCGGTAGCCGGTCGGGTTGTGGAAGTCGACGATCAGGTACGCCAGCCGGGGCGCGGTCTGGCGCACCGCGGCCTCCACCCCCGCCAGGTCCCACCCGTGCTCGCCGAGCGCCACCGGCACCGGCGTCGTGTGCGCGGCGCGGATCGCGTCCAGGGCGTTCGGGTACGTCGGCTGCTCGACCAGCACCCGGTCGCCGGGGTGGGTCAGCATCCGCAGCACCAGGACGAACGCGTGGTGCGCGCCGTTGGTGATCAGGATCTGCCCCGGCGAGGTGGGCAGGCCGCGCGCGGTGTAGCGGGCGGCGATCCGCTCGCGCAGGGACGCAAGGCCGGTGCCGGTGTAGCCGTGCCGCCCCAGCTCGTCGACGAGCAGCAGCCGGGCGCGGTCGACCGCGGCCATCACCCCCGGGGCCGCCGGCGTCGCCGCGCGGACGAGGTCGATCGCCTGCGGCACGTCCGGCGACACCGGCTCCGGTGTCTTCCCCCGCGGCTTGGTGATCCACGATCCCGCACCCCGCCTGCTGGCCACGAGTCCCGCCTCGCGCAGGCGGTCCAGCGCGGCCGCCACCAGGGTGCGGCTGACGTCCAGCGCCTCGGCCAGCTCTCGCTCCGAGGGCAGCCGGGTGCCGACGGGCAACTGGCCGTCGAGGACGCCCAGCTCGATCGCCGCCGCGAGGTCCGCGGCGCCGTGACGCGAACCACTTCGACGCCACATGCCGAGCACAAGGGCCAATCTGCGGGCCGAAATGCGACCAATGGGGTCCATGGCAGCCAATTATCCCGAATTGGCTCTGGTTATCCAGTCCAACTGGCCGCAAAGTGGTCGGCGTGACTGCAATCGATCTTCGGCCGGTGCGCGTCTCGGTCAGCCCCGCGCGCCGGCTCACCCAGCTGATGGGCGGTCTCGCCCTCTACGGCACGAGCATGGCGATGATGACGCGCACCGGGCTCGGCCTGTCCCCGTGGGACGTCCTCCACGAAGGACTGGCCGCACGCACCGGGCTCAGCTTCGGCACCGTCGTCGCCATCGCCTCGGTCGGCGTGCTCGCGTTGTGGATCCCGCTCCGGCAGCGCCCCGGGCTCGGCACCGTGATGAACGTGCTGGTCATCTCGGTGACCGTCGACCTGGTGCGAGCCGTCCTGCCCGACCAGCACGCACTCGGCTGGCAGATCGCGCTGCTGCTCGGCGGCGTCCTGCTCAACGCCGTGGCGACCGCGGTGTACGTCGGCGCCCGGCTCGGCCCCGGCCCGCGCGACGGGCTGATGACCGGGCTGGCCGCCCGCAACACCTGGTCCGTCCGCTCAGTGCGCACCTGCATCGAGCTCACCGTGCTGGCGGCGGGGTGGTTCCTCGGCGGCACGGTCGGCGCCGGCACCGTGCTCTACGCGCTCGCGATCGGGCCACTCACGCAGGCGCTCCTCCCCCACGTCACCTGGCGCGAGTCACGCTAGCGCCTGCCGGACCCGCCGCGCGTCCACGTCGAACCGGGCGAGGACGTCGGCGGCGGGTCCGCGCAGCGCGGTGAGCGCGAGCAGGATGTGCTCGCTCCCGAGTTCCTTGCCACCCAAGGAGATCACCTCCTTCAGGCACACCTGCAGCACCTTCTTCGACTCGTCGGCGAACGGGATGTGCCGCCGCTTCCGCCCGCCGCCGCCACCGGCGAGCGCGTTCGGCCCGTGCGCCTGCTCGACGCGGTCGAGGATCGCGTCGACGTCGATGCCGAACTCGCCGAGCGCCTCGGCGTCGGCCTCGGTGATCCCGCCGCGGCGGCGCACGCGCGCGGTTTCGGCGGCGACGTCGTCGAGCGCCACGCCGAACCCGGTCAGCAGGCGGGCCGCCTTGCTGTCCGGGAAGTGCAGCAGCGCGACTAGCAGGTGCAGCGGGTCGATCCGCTCCGAATCCAGCCGGATCGCGTCCTGCTGCGCCTCGACGACCACCTCGCGGGCGTCCGCGGTGAACTTCTCGAACATCACTGCCTCCCGTACTTCTTGTGCACGGCCTGCCTGCTCACGCCCAGCTCGGCCGCGATGTCCTGCCACGACCAGCCCTGCGCCCGCGCGCTGCGCACCTGCACGGCTTCGAGCTGTTCGAGCAGCCGCCGCAGCGCGGCCACGGCACGCAGGCCGACCTGGGGATCGCGGTCGCCGGCGCGGGCGGCCAGATCGGTTGCCTTCGTCATGACGTCAACCTACGTTGACACCACCACCTTGTCAACCAAGGTTGACGGCTAGGGTCGGACGGGTGATCCACGTGGCCGAACGGCCCGGCGTCGGCCTCGACGGCCGCCCGCGCCCCACCGAGGACCGGGTCGTGGTGCTGGACCGGGCCGTCGCGGTGCTCGACGGCGCGACCTCGGCCGACCCGGACCAGCCCTCCGGCGGCTGGTACGCCGAACGCCTCGCGGCGCAGCTCGAACGGGAACTGCCCGGCGATCTCCGTCCCGCACTGGCGCGGGCGATCGCCGCTGTCGCACGGGAACACGGCCTGCGCCCGGGATCGTCGCCGTCCAGCACCGTGGCGATGCTGCGCTGGGACGACGACCGGGTGGACGCCCTGGTGCTGGCGGACAGCCCGATCGTCGCGTTCGGACAGTCGGCCGACGTGCTCGCCGACGACCGGCTGGCCACCCTCCGCCGCGCGGGGCGGTTGCGGACGCAGCAGGCCGTGCGGGCGTTGCGCAACCGGCCCGGCGGGTTCTGGGTCGCCGAAGCCGATCCGTCGGCCGCGGACCACGCGCTGACCCGCAGCTGGCCGCGCGCCGCACTGGACGCCGTCCTGCTCGCCACCGACGGCGTGTCCTGCGGTGTCGACGACTACGGCTTGTTCACCTGGCCCGAAGCCCTGCGGCTGGCCCGCGCCCGCGGGGTGGACGCGGTGCTCGACACCGTCCGCGCGGCCGAGGACGGCGATCCGGACGGGACGCGCTGGCCGCGGGCCAAGCGCCACGACGACCAGGCGCTGGTGCTCGTCGAGTTCGGGCGACCCTAGGGGAAAGATCGGGGACTTCTCCGGATCTTCCGTGGGCCGCACAGCGGAAAGCTGCTTCCATGGGGATTTCCGAAAGAGCCCGGCCCTGGCTGCTCGCGGCGAACGTGGCGATCGGCTGGGGACTGTTCACCGCCTTCATCCTGCACGTGGTCAGCGGCCGCAACCCCGTGTCGGACACCCTGTCCAGTTACGCGCTCGCCGACGGCGGGGTCGGCCTGCTCGGCGCGAGCATGATCGCGATCGCCGTCGGGTCCGTCGCGCTGCTCGCGGCGCTCAAGGCCGCCGGCCACCAGCTGAGCCGGACCACCCAGGTGCTGTTCTGGGCCTGGTCCACCGGGCTCGTCGCGGCCGCGTTCTTCCCCGCCAGCTACCCGGAACGGTTCGACCCGGTGAGCGGCCAGATCCACGAATACGCCTGCGCCATCGCGTTCCTGAGCCTCGCCGCGCTGGGCTGGACCCTGCCCGCCGGCCTGCGGACCCACCCCGCGGTCGTGCGGCTGACACTGCTGACGCTCGGCGGTGTGCTGCTGTTCGGCGTGAGCTACCTGGTTCCGGGCGTGCTGCCCGTCGGGCTCAGCCAACGACTCGCGCTCGCCGCGGACGTCGGCCTGCTGATCACGATCGCCCGCGTGGTCGCGGTTCCGGCGCCGGTTCCGGCGAAACCGCGGGAGCGTGTATCCAGCTGACCCCCGGCGCCCTCTGTTCCAGCAAGGGCCGGGATGGTCCGGCCGAACTGGGGGCTTTCTGGGGGGAAAGACTTCATGACCGACGTCATCACGCAACCAGCAGCGACGCTCACCGGGCCGGGCTTCGGCCTCACGAAGTTCGCCGACCCGCTGCGGGTGCCGCCGCTGATCCGGCCGCACTCCTGGTGGCACCAGGACGAAATCACCGTCAACATGGTCCGCTCACGGGTCCGGCTGCACAGCCAGCTACCGGAAACCGAGGTGTGGGCCTACGAGGGCCAGTTCCCCGGCCCGACCGTGGAAGTGCGCAGCGGCAAGCAGTTGCGCGTCAGCTGGAGCAACGACATCGACGGCACCATCCCGGTGGTCGCCGTCCAGCAGCACGCCGAACTCGCCGACATCACCGCGCCGGTGCGCACACCCGGCTGGCGCAACCCGGACGGCACACCGCAGCCGGGCGCCGAGATCATCGACGGCGTGTCCGCGCTGCCCGCGTGGACCGTGGTGCACCTGCACGGCGCGCGCACCGGCGGCGGCAACGACGGCTGGGCGCACAACGCGGTGCTGCGTGGCGCGTCCCAGCTCGCGGAGTACCCGAACGGCCAGCAGTCCGCCACGCTCTGGTACCACGACCACGCGATGGCGGTGACCCGCTTCAACGTCTTCGCCGGGCTCTCCGGGATGTACCTGATCCGGGACGACGAGGAGGACGCGCTCGGCCTGCCCGCTGGCGACCGCGAAATCCCGCTGATCATCACCGACCGCAACCTCGACACCGATCCGGCCACCGGCGCCCTGACCGGGCAGCTGCTGTTCAAGATCCCGTTCATCACACCGGCCGGTCCCGACGGGCCGAAGGTGCCGATCCCGTTCACCGGGCCGTTCACGCTGGTCAACGGGGCTATCTGGCCGCACCTGGACGTCGACGCGCGCTGGTACCGGTTCCGGCTGCTGAACGCGTCGAACTCGCGGTTCTACCGGCTCAACCTCGTCGACGAGACCGGCGCGGTGAACAACGACGGCGTCCGGATCATCGGCACCGACGGCGGTCTGCTGCCCGCGCCGGCCGCGTTCCCGGCGGCGGGCCTGGTGCTGGCGCCGGCGGAGCGCGCGGACGTGCTGATCGACTTCAGCCGGTACCAGGGGCAGAACCTGACGCTGCGGGACACGCTGGCCGACCGGACCGAGCCGGACGTCATGCAGTTCCGGGTCGAGAACCGGGAACGGCACGACCAGTTCACGCTGCCCGAGGTCGTCTCGCGATCGTACGTGCGGCTGCACCACGGGACGACCGTGCCGGAGGACCACGACCACGTCTTCGTCGCGCTGGTCCCGCCGGGCACCGGGGGCGAGGCTCACCCGCAGATGTGGGAGCTGCAGGAGGTCACCGACCCGGCGGAGTTGCCCGCCCAGTTCCCGGCCGAGGGGTTCATCCAGCTCACCGATCCCGCGGACGGCGCGGTGCGCACCTTCCGGATGGTGGCGAGCCTGTTCGACGACACCACCACGTTCTTCATCGACCACGACCGGTGGGCGATCTGGAACTTAGTCAACCTGGGCGGCCCGACCCACCCGATGCACATCCACCTGGCCGAGTTCCAGATCCTGACCCGCCGCGCCTACCCGCTGGACGCGGCGGGGAACGTGATCGGGTTCGACCCGGCCGTCGGCGGGACGCCCGCGCCGCTGCCGGTGCCCGGTGACGGCAGGCCGCTGGAGAAGTACGAAGAGGGCTGGAAGGACACCTTCCAGGTACAGGCGGGCGAGTGGGTGAGCGTGGCCGGTCACCACACCGGGGCGACCGGCGAGTTCATGTACCACTGCCACATCCTCGACCACGAGGACGAAGGCATGATGCGGCCGTTCGTCGTGCACCCGCCCGAGGTGGCGCGGTTCCACGTCCACCCCGGGTCGTCTCATGGGGGCGGTCACTGAGGTGACCGGGCCGGCGGCGTCCCTGGGTGCGGGGCGCCGCCGGTTGCCGCGTCAGAACGCGGTGCGACCGCCGTCGACGACGATCGTCGTGCCGGTGACGTAGCGGGCCTCGGACGAGACCACCCAGGCGACGAGACCGGCGACGTCGGCCGGTTCCCCGCCGAAGCCGAGCGGGGTCTCCTTCACCAGCCCGACGGCGGCGGTGTAGTCCGGGCTGCGGCTGGTTCCGGTGGCGATGTCGCCCGGCGCGACGCCGACCACGCGGACCCCGTGCTGGGCGAGGTCGCAGGCCAGCGCCCTGGTCAGTCCGCCGAGCCCGGCCTTGCTCGCCACGTACGCGGGCACATCGCGCTGGGCCTGGAACTCCGCGATCGAGCTGATGTTGACGATCACGCCCTGGTTCAGGACGAGCTGGGCGAACGCCTCGCGGGCCAGGCGCAGCGGCGCCTTGAGGTTGGTGTCGACGATCCGGTCGATCAGCTCGTCGCTCGCGCTTTCCACCGGCCCGAAGGCCGCGTAGCCGCTGATGCCCGCGTTGTTCACGAGGACGTCGAGCCGTCCGAAGTGGCGCACGCACTCGGCCACCGCGTCCCGGCAGCCGCCGCCGGTGGCGAGGTCGTGCGCGCCGACCTGGATCAGTTCGGCGAACGGGTGTTCCGCGAAGAGTTTCCGGCCTTCGCTCGCGTCCTCTTCGGTCCGCTGGACCACGAAGACGGTCATCCGCTCGGCCGCCAGCCGGGAGGTGATCTCGGCGCCGATGCCGGTGGCGCCACCGGTCACCAGCGCCGTGCGTTGCGCACCCATCCGCCACCACCTCCCTGAAACGTGCGTTTCAAACTACAAGGCGAGGCGGAAGGGCGTCAACGGCCGCGGGTGCGGGCGTAGTGGGCGCGTGCCTTCGCCCGGTTGCCGCAGCGCGACATGGAGCACCACTGGCGGTTGCGCTTCGGCGAGGTGTCCGCGAACCGCAGCCCGCAGTCGTGGTACGCGCAGATCCGGACCTCGGCCTCGCCGGTCGCCAGGTCGATCGCGTCCACCGCCAGCGCGCCGAACGCCCCTTCGACGGGGTCCGGCGCGTCGAGCCGCCGGTGCGCGACGCCGTCGCCGTCGATGCGCAACTGCGGCACCGGCGCGTTGCGCGCGTGCCGGTTCAGCAGGCGGACGTCGGCAGGCCGCCCCTCACCCCGCGCGACGCGGTCGACCGCCTCCCGCAGCGCGATCGCCGCCGCGAGCGAGTCCGGCGACGCGGGCGCCGGCCGGGGCAGCAGACCGGCGAGCACCAGCCACTCGACCAGCGTGGACGGCGAGGTCAGCAGCTCGCGACCGCCGCGGTGCCGGTCCCGGAGCGTGTTCACCAGGTCCAGGCACGGGCGGCCGCCGTCGAAAACCCACTGCGCCTTCACCGGGTCCAGTGTACTCTAACCCATATAACCGGTTAGGAAGGTGAGACATGGACTCGCACATGGCGACCGTCAACGGCATCCGCATGCACTACCGGCGAGCCGGCGAGGGTCCGCCGGTCGTCCTGCTGCACGGCTGGCCCCAGACCTCCTACTGCTGGCACCGGATCTTCGACTCGCTCGCGCGGGAGCACACCGTCATCGCGCCGGACCTGCGCGGCTACGGGCTCACCGACAAACCGCGGACGGGCTTCGACAAGCGCACCATGGCCGCCGACGTCTCGGCCCTGCTGCACGAGCTCGGCTTCGGCTCGGCGAGCGTGGTCGGGCACGACCGCGGCGGCCGGGTCGCGCACCGGTGGGCGCTGGACCGTCCGGACGAGGTCGAGCGCCTGGCCGTGCTCGACATCATCCCGACGCGCGAGATGTGGCGGCGGCTCGACGCCGGTGTCGGCCGCGGCTACTGGCACTGGCTGTTCCACCTGCAACCCGACCTGCCGGAACTGCTGGCAGGCAAGGACATCGCGGCCTACCTGGGGTACTTCTTCGAGCGCTGGACCTACCAGCGACAGGGCCTCGCCCCGGAGGCGATCGCCGAGTACGTCCGCGCGTTCTCCGCCCCGGGCGCCCTGCGCGCCGGTTTCGACGACTACCGCGCATCCTTCCCGGACGACGCCGAACACGACGACGCCGACGCCGGGCGCAAGCTCGCGATGCCGGTGCTCGCGTTGTGGGGACAGGCCGGACTGCTCGGCTCACTGCCCACCTTGGACATCTGGCGGGAGTACGCCGAGGACGTCACCGGCGAGGGGCTGCCCGAGTGCGGCCACTTCCTCGCCGAGGAACAACCGGAGGCGCTGCTCGCGCACCTCAAGCGCTTTCTGTGATCCGGAAGACCGGGAAGCCGGGCGCGATGCCGCGCAGCACCTCGTCCGGCGACCGGTGGTCGACGCCCTCGAAGAACCGGCTGACCTCCCACGCCCACCGCTTCAGGTAGGCGCGCAGGATCACCGGTTTTTCGTCGTCGGCCAGCTCGGCGAACCGGAACGTCTCGACGCGGCGCCCGACGCGCAGCTGACCCTCGCCCGCCGCGCGCAGGTTGCGCACCCACTGCGTCTGCCCGCGCGGCGCGACGAGGTAGCGCTGCCCGCCGACCTTCAGCAGGTTCACCGGCGTCGACCGGATCTCCCCCGACTTGCGGCCGCGGACCAGCAGCACCCGGCTGCCCGCCAGGCTCACACCCAGCTTGGTCAGGAACTGCACGGCCACGTTGAAGACGCTGTCACCCTTGCCGGGCTTGAGGTAGCGGTCCACCTGGGTTCTCCCTTCTGCGAGAGCGGTGCTCTCTGTTGAGATCAGTGAACACCTCGGCGGAGCGACTGTCAAGAGCGGTGCTCTCTAATTTGTTCGCCGCTCTCTCGCATGGCACACTCGACGGCATGCCAGCCAGCAAGACCGCGCGCGAACGGGCCCGCGCCGAACTGACCCGCGAGATCAAGGACGAGGCGCGCCGCCAGCTCGGCGAGGTCGGCCCGCACGGGCTGTCCCTGCGGGCCGTCGCCCGCGAGCTGGGCATGGTGTCCTCCGCGCTCTACCGCTACTTCCCGAGCCGCGACCACCTGCTGACCGAGCTGATCATCGACGCCTACAACGAGATCGGCGAAGCGGCCGAGCGCGCCGACGACCCGTCCGCCGCACCGCGCGACCGCTGGCTGCGCATCTGGGCCGCCACCCGCGACTGGGCGAAGCGGAACCCGCACGAATACTCGCTGATCTACGGCTCGCCGGTACCCGGTTACCAGGCGCCGCAGGACACGATCACGCCCGCCGGACGCGTGGCGCTGGCGCTGGTCCGCGTCATGGAGTCCGCCGACCTCGCGCCCGCGATGCCCGGCCCGCCGCTGCCCGTCGAGCTGGCCGAACAGGCACGCAAGGTCCAGACCGCGCTCGGGACGTCGCTCCCGGAGGCGGACCTGGTCCGGCTGATGACCGCGTGGACCCACCTCTTCGGCGCCATCAGCTTCGAGCTGTTCGGCCAGTACGCCAACACGGCGGATCCCGCGGACGCCTATTTCGACTACACGGCAGGGCAATCGGCCGCTTTCGTCGGCCTGCCGTGAAGGGTTTACGCGTTGTGGCAGACTCGTCGCATGGCGGCGGATGACGAGGTGCTGCGGGCCGTCGAGGGAAGCCTCGACCGGCCGTCGGCGGCCCGGGTGTACGACTACTTCATCGGTGGGAACCACAACTACGCGATCGACCGCGCGTTCGGCGACAAGGTCCGCGCGCGGCTCCCGCTGATCCCCGACTCCGCGGTGGCGTGCCGTCAGTTCCTCGGCCGCGCCGTGCGGTACGCGTCGAAGTCGGGGATCCACCAGTACGTCGACATCGGCTCCGGCCTGCCGACCGCGGGCAACGTGCACGAGGTCGCCGACGAGGCCCGCCCGGAGCACGACACCACCGTCGTCTACATCGACAACGAGCCGATCGCGCTCGCGCACTCGCAGCTGCTGCTCGCCGACACGGCGGACCCGGACCGCCACCACGCGATCGCGGGCGACCTGCTGGAGCCGGTCGACCTGTGGGAGCGGGTCGGCGAGACCGGGGTCATCGACTTCGAGCAGCCGGTCGCGCTGGTGATCAACGCGGTGCTGCACTTCATCAAGGACGAACAGCAGCCGCACCAGGCGCTGGACTTCTACCGCGAGCAGCTCGCGCCGGGGTCGTTCCTGATCATGTGCCAGCTCACCGACGAGAACCCGGCCGACGACGAGGAGCGCCGGGCGCTGGACGACCTCAAGGCCTACTACGAGACCACCACGAACCCCGGGCAGTACCGCTCGCGGGAAGAGTTCCTGAAGTTCTACGGCGACTTCGAACTGGTCGAGCCGGGGCTCGTCTACGCGCCTGAGTGGCACCCCGACGAGAACGCCCTGTTCGCCGACGCGCCGTCGAAGTCACGCATCCTCGCCGCGGTGGCCCGCAAGCCGTAGGGCCTGTCCTCAAAGCCAGATGAGCAGTGTGGCCAGGTCGATCATGCTCCGGTAGGAGGTGGCGGTCTTGTCGAATCGGGCCGGTCAACAGGATCGACAAGGGCCGTCCGTGGCCGTCGCAGGCGAGGTGGATCTTGGTGGTTGGTCCGCCGCGGGACCGGCGATGGCATGATCATGTGGTTCGCTGTGCCCGCCGCACGAGTGCGCTTCCCCCTGTGTGGGACGCGGTCATGCGGCGGGCGCCGGCAGCGTGCTGATGCGCCCGCACGATGCTGGAATCGACCGCCAGAACCGGTTGTAGACCGTCTTCCACGGCCCACACCGCTCCGGCAAGTCACGCCAAGCCACCCCGGTCTTGGCCTTGACCAAACATCCCATTGATCACCCGGCGGTCATCGACCCGCGGACGTCCCTTCGTCCCCGACGCCGGCAGCGATGGCTCGATCACCTGCCACTGCTCATCAGTCAGCTCGTGCCTACGCACCACAACCCAAGATCAAACCAGGTCGAATCTCCAACTTTGAGGACACGTCCTAGGGGAGGTACTCGCTGAACCAGGCGGCCGCGAGCTGGGCGACCCGCTCCAGCGCGCCGGGTTCCTCGAACAGGTGCGTCGCCTTCGGGACGATCTCCATGTCGTGCCGTCCGCCCAGCTCGGCGGCCGCCGACTGGTTCAGGCGCAGCACCTCCTCGTCCCGCGCGCCGACGATCAGCAGCGTCGGGCACCGCACCTGGGTCAGCGCGTCGCCGGCCAGGTCGGGGCGTCCGCCGCGGGACACGACCGCTTGCACGCGGTCCGGTTCGGCCGCCGCGGCCCGCAGTGCGGCTGCCGCGCCGGTGCTCGCCCCGAACAGGCCCAGCGGCAGCCCGGCCGTCTCCGCGCGCCGGGACAGCTCGGCCATCGCCGCGCGCAGGCGTTCGGTCAGCAGGTCGATGTCGAACCGCCGGTCGCCGTGGTCCTCGTCCGGGCTGAGCAGGTCGAACAGCAGCGTGGCGAACCTGTTGTCCTGCAGCTCGCGCGCCACCGCGATGTTGCGGGCGCTGTGCCGGGAACTGCCCGAACCATGGGCGAACACGACGACCCCGATCGCGTCGGACGGGACCGTCAGATCGCCCTGGAGCCCGGGGTCGACGGTGAGCGGAACGGTCATGACGTCTCCAGCAGTTCGATGACCTCGTCGTCGCCGGTCTGGCGGAAGTCGGCGTACCACTGTCCGACCGACCGGAAACCGTGCGGCGCCAGCAGGCACAGCACCTCGTCGGCGTCGCTCTTCAACGCCGCCGCGGCGTCCGGCGCGCACACCGGCGCGGCGAAGACCAGGCTGTGCGGCCGGTCCGCGCGCAACGCCCGCAACGCGGCCCGCGCGGTCACGCCGGTCGCCAGCCCGTCGTCGACCACCAGCACGTCCCGTCCGGTCCGCGGCTGCGGCGGACGTCCGCGCTGGTAGACCACGGCGCGGCGGCGAGCTTCGGCGCGTTCGGCCCGGCACACCGCCTCCAGCTGCGCCGGCCGCAGCCCGAGCATCGACAGCGACCGCTCGTCGTAGTAGGGCGGGCCGTCCGGGGTGACCGCGCCGACGCCGAACTCCGGCTGGCCGGGCGCGCCGATCTTGCGGGCGACCGCCACGTCGAGCGGCGCGCCCAGCACCTGGGCGACCGCGTGACCGACGACCACCCCGCCGCGCGCCAGCCCCAGCACCAGCGGATCGCGCCACTCGCGTTCGGCGAGCAGCTCACCCAGCCGCAGACCCGCCTCGTGGCGGTCGCGGTACTCGTGTCGCCGCCTCATGCCACAGGTCTACCCCTGCCGGAGATCGTCAACCAGGCTCACCGCGGCGCTTGCGGTGCACGACCCAGGCCAGGTCGATCACCATCCCCACCGCCACCAGGGACATCAGCACCGTCACCCACCACATCTCGATCGTGGCGAACAGGACGGCGGCCCCGGCGGCGAGGAGGATGCCGATGGCGGCGAGCCAGATCCGCAGCGTCAGCGCGCTGTACGCCGGCGCGGCGCCACCGAAACCGGCGGTCGGATCGTGGTAGTCCGGCAGGCCCCGCTGGTACTCCTCGCGGCTGCGAGGCCGCTCACGCGGGATTCGCATGCTCCCCGGCTACCCGCCGGGCCCGCCGCGGACACGTGGCCGCCCTCACCCGGTCCGGCGACGAGCCGTTTGGCCGGCCGCGCACTGGGTTACCGTGGCCGCGAACCCCATTCCGCCAGGAAGGAACACCCAACGCCGATGAGGCCGGCCAAGCACCTGACCCGGCGACTGCTGCTCGTACTGGCCGCCGGGGCCCTGCTCGCCGCGGTGGTCGTCTACGCCGGCGGCGACGAGGCCGAGCAGCAGCCCCCGGCCGCCGCTCCGACCACCGCGCCGCCGCCGCAGCCGCGCATCGCCGCCGCCGAGGGGCCGGACGCGTGCGCCACCGTGATCGGCGAACTCACGCCCCGCCAGCGGCTCGCGCAGCTGGTCGTCGTCGGGGTCGACGCGTCCGACCCGCAGGGTGCGGCCGACCTCGTGCGCACCGAGCAGGTCGGCGGGATCTTCCTCGGCGGCAACGCCACCGCGCTGCTCGAAAACAAGGCGCTCGACCAGGTCCAGCAGGCCGGGCGGCTGCCGGTGTCCGTCGCGGTCGACGACGAGGGCGGCCGCGTCCAGCGGCTCGACGACCTGGACGGGTCGATTCCCAGCGCCCGCAAGATGGCCGCCACGATGACCACCGGCGAGGTCCGCGAGCTCGCGCGGGAACGCGGCCGGGCGATGGCCGCGCGCGGGGTGACCGTCGACTACGCGCCGGTCCTCGACCTCACCGACGGCGCCGCCGGCGACGTCATCGGCGACCGCTCCTTCAGCGCCGACCCGGACACCGCGCGCCGCTACGCGCAGGCCTTCGCGGCGGGCCTGGAGGACGCCGGGATCCAGCCGGTGGTCAAGCACTTCCCCGGTCACGGGCACGCGACCGGCGACTCGCACAAGGGCTCGGTGACCACCCCGCCGCTGGACGAACTGCGTGAGAACGACCTCGTGCCCTACCGCAACCTCGCCGACTTCGGGTCCGCCGCCGTCATGGTCGGCCACCTCGACGTGCCCGGCCTGACCGGTGGCGAGCCCGCGTCGCTGTCGCCCGCGGCCTACCAGCTGCTGCGCGGCGAGTTCGGCTTCGACGGCCCGGTGCTGACCGACGACCTCGGCGCGATGAAGGCGGTGACCCAGCGCTACCCGCTGCCGCAGGCCGTGGTGAAGGCCGTGCAGTCCGGCGCGGACCAGGCGCTGTGGTCCTCGGGCGGCCGGGTGACGACCGTGCTGGACGCGATGGAGAAGGCGACGGCCGACGGGACGCTGTCCGCCGAGCGGGTGACCGACGCGCTCACCACGGTCCTGCGCGCCAAGCACGCGTGCTGAGAAGTGGGGCGGCTGCGCCGGCCGGCTCCTCGACGCTGAGGGTCCGGCCGACGCAGCGGGATCTGGGGCGTGTCGCCGCGGGAAAGTCTACGTAACCTTCGCGGCGGCTCAAGGTCTCGTGTTCGGATCGAAATAGTCCCTGGTCAGGCGGCACCCTGCATGATCTCGTGCCGTTGCGGCCAGTGCGACCAGAACGCCCCGGTGTAACCGAGCTCGATGAGCTTGAGCAGGAACGGGTTGTCCGCGTAGTTGTTGTCGTCCTCGGTGATGCCGGGCAGGGTCGGCAGCATCACGCGGTGGTACTCCGACGCGGGCACCAGGTCCCACAGCATTTGCACGCTGTTCACCCACCGCCCGTTCGGCGACGCGATGGTCGCCGGGTCCTCCGGCAGGTCCGGCGACAGGAAGTAGACCGGGCGGAAACGGCCGTCGCGGTCGAAGGCGAACTGCCGCTCGTACTCGACGATCGAATCGCACATCGCCCGCGGCTTGAGCACGATCGGCTCGACCGCCGAGTCCGACTGCAGACCGGGCAGCGTGCGACGGCCGGCGCACTGCTCCGCCATCCGGATCCCCAGCGGCGAGTAGGGAAACGCGCGGATGCCGAGGCTGTAACCGGCGACCGCGACGTCCAGGTCGAGCGTGCGGCGGACCGCCTCGGTCATCGTCACCGCCGTCTCCCCCGGCATGCCGAGCAGGACCTCGACCATCACCGGCAGCTCGACCTTGGCGATCTTGGCGCACAACGCGCGCACGTCGTCGAAGGTGTAGAACCGGCGGCCGCCGCCGGAGACCTTCCAGCCGTCCAGCACGTCGTCGCGCACGTGGTCGGGCGCGAGGTTGATGCCCGCGCACCCGGCCCGCACGAGCAGGTCGAGCAGCTCGTCGTCGAACGGCGTCGGCTGCGCGTAGATCCACAGCTTCAGGTTGTGCAGCGGCGTGGAGTGGTCAGTGTCGCGGCGGCGGATGATCTCGCGGAGCACGTTCTTGCTGTGCGCGATGACGAGGTTGAACTCGCTGTCGGTCGTGTGCAGGTCGTACACGCCCTGCGCGGTCAGCGCCTCCATCTCGTCGACCACGCACTCCACGGCGCGGCGGGTGAAGTGGGTGCCCTTCGCGTCCGGCTCCACGCAGTGCGCGCACGAGTAGGCGCAGCCGTTCTTGGTGAGGATGTTGCCGAGCCCGCCGCCGCGGTAGTAGCGCAGGTTGTCGACCTTCCACGGCTCCCCGGACCGGCGGGTGTAGCTCGTGGTCGTGTTGATCGGCGAGGACAGCGGGCGGCCGCGGCGGCCGAGCCGCGGCACGACCTTCTCCACCCGCCCGCCGCCGCGGTTGACCAGCAGCCCGGGCACGGTCTCCGGCGGTTCCCCGGACAGCAGCGCATTCGCCAGGCCGACGATGATTCCCTCACCCGGCCCCTTCACCCCGAATGGAATGCCGAAATAGTCGACCAAAGCGAACGGCATCGAGGAAAAACCGACACCGCCCGCGATGATCGGGGCCGCGCTGTGCATTTTGATCTCGTCGATGATGGCGCGGTGGTCGGCGAGGAAACCACGTTGCTGTTGCGCGTAGATCGTGTCGGTGTTGCGCACCGTCACCCCGACCAGCATCGGCGTGTGGCTCGCGAAGTACTCGCGCAGCACGGTCCACCAGTCGTCCCGCCGGAACGTGAGGTCCACGACGTCCACATCGAACCCGTCGGCCTCCAGCGAGGTCGTCAGGATGTCCAGCGCGTACGGCGTGATCGGGGGATGGACGAGATTCGGGTTGACCAGTGTGACCAAAGACTTTCCCATGGGACTCCCACTCCTGCGCGAAAAAGAGCAAAACTTTCGCTGCAAAAATGGCAAAAGCGGGATGGGGAAATCAGGGGTTGTGTTTCACTGGCGCCGTCGCCACTGCTTCGCCGTGCGCGCGGCGGCACGCAACTCGTCCGGGGGCACCTCCAGCACCCGGCTCAGGTGGCTCTGCCAGTACGGGCCGGGCACGCGCTTGCCCCGCTCCCAGCGCGAGACCTCGCCACGGCCCAGGCTCTCGTTGCCCGAGACCGTGACGAGTTCGTCCGCGAGCTGGTACTGGGTCAGCCCGCGCTCGTGCCGCGCGGACCGGATCAACCGGCCGATCGGCATCGAGTCGCGGGCGGCCACGGCAGCGTCGGCGCTCATGACGCGGAAGCTACGAGCGCCGCCCCGCCGACACGATCCGTTCGGCGCACGGTTTTGTCCTCATCACGCACGATTCGCCCCTTCACAACTCCAGTAGACGTCCAGACCGTCTGTGCAACGTCGCGTTGGGTGATTCACCGAACCGCTCCCGGTAGGCCGCCGCGAAGCGGCCGTGGTGCATCAGCCCGTACTTGCTCGCGATTTCCCCGACTGTCGTGACCTCGACCTGAGCGGCCGACAACTCGTCGTGCACCCGCTGCAGCCGCACACCGCGCAGGTACTCGCTGGGCGAGCTGCCCAGCTGCTCCCGGAAAGCCTTCTGCAGCGCCCGCACACTCACCCCGGCCTGGTGGGCCAGGCTGCCCGGCGTGTGCGGGGCCTCCGGATGGCTGTGGATCAGATCGAGCGCCGCCCGCAGCGACCGCGAGGGCACCGGGCGGTCCCGGCCCTCGATCATCGCCGTGTAGTTGTGCGGCTGCGCGAGCAGCAACCCGGTGATCAGGTTGCGCTCGAACTGCTCGACGGCGGCCGGGTGGGAGAGCATCGTGTCGGGCTGGTCCAGCTCCGAGACGCCGTAGGCCAGCTCCCGGTACCAGCTGCGGCCGTAGCCGCGGGTGATGTCCATGCCCAGCCGGAACCGCACGGGCTCCGACACCGAGCCGCCGATGAGCTCGGCCAGGCGCGCCTCCAGCGCCGGCCGCTCGATCCGGATGACGAACTGGGCGCAGTCGTCGGACAGCCGCATCCGCAGCGGGTCGTCCGTGCCGACCACACCGGCCGTGTCCGGCGCGGAGTTGATCTGCTCGCGTCCGCACTGGACCATGCCCCGGCCGATCACCGGAGCCAGAACCACGTAAAAGGAGCCGAGCTCGCCGGGTTCGACGCGCACGTCGGTGCCGTAGGCGACCACCGCGATCGCCACGTTCTCCAGCCGCCGGCAGTTGACCTTGGTGTTCAGCCGCGGGTTGCGGCCGACGGTGTTCATCGAATGTGGGCAGAACAGGCGCCCCACCCGCTCGCGGGTCTCGTCGACGTCTCGCGAGTGGAAGAGCCGGTACTTGTCCAACGGCAGTACTGTCATGTCCCGGGCAGTCGAAAAAGATCAACGTACGGTGGCGCCGACTCCCATACACCTCCAATGCACCACTGTCCGTTGTTGGCCGTTCAATTGCTACCGACGAACGGGCGAATTTGCCATGTGCAATTTGCATCCGACGCGTCGGACCCCGGTTGATCAGGGGTTTTACTATTCGGCGGCCGGTCGCAGGACCGCCGTGAACTGTCGAAGGGCACCTCCCTGCTCGACGATGCGGTAGCCGGTCAGCTGGTCCGCCTTCGACCAGACGCCCTCGGCCACGTCGACGACGTGTTCGAGGTGGCTCAGGGTGTAGACCCGGCGCGGCAACGTGAACCGCACCAGCTCGCGCGGCGCGGGCACGTCCGGCCCGCCGTCGGGGTCCCGCCTGCCGAAGACGAGCGTCCCCAGCTCGGTCACCCGCACCCCGCCCGCCAGGTAGAGCGCGTTGGCGAAGGCGGTCGCGGGCAGCTGCTGCGGCGGGATGTGCGGCAGCATCGCGCCCGCGTCGACGTACACCGCGTGGCAGCCGGTCGGCTGCAGCACCGGCAGTCCCGCCAGGCCCAGCTGCTCGCCGAACCAGCGCGCGCACTCCGCGCGGTACCGCAGGTAGTCCGGTTCGACGACCTCCAGCAGCCCCTCCGCGAGCACTTCCAGATCGCGCCCGGCGAGACCGCCGTAGGTCGGGAACCCCTCGAACGCGATGAGCTGCTCGCGGGCACGGGCGGCGAGACCGGCGTCGCGCAACGCGATCAGCCCGCCGATGTTCGCCATGCCGTCCTTCTTGAGGCTGGCCCAGCAGCCGTCCGCGAGCTCGAAGACCACGCGGGCCACCTCGCGCGGCGACAGGTGCCCGTAGCCGTCCTCGCGCTCGGTCACCAGGTACGCGTTCTCGGCGAAGCGCGAGGCGTCCAGGTACAGCGGAACGCCGTGGGCGTCGCAGAGCTGCCGCACGTCCTTGACGTTGCGCACCGAGACCGGCTGCCCGCCGCCCGCGTTGTTGGTGATGGTGAGGACGACGCACTTCACGCGGTCGGCCGAGGTGCGCAGCAGGTCCCGCAGCCTGCCGGCGTCCAGGTCGCCGCCGAACGGGTTCAGCTCCCCCGGCGCGACCGGCACCGGCAGGTCGACCGCCTGCGCGCCGGCCGCTTCCACGCTGGCGCGCGTGCTGTCGAAGTGCGTGTTGCTGACCGAGATGTCGCCGGGCCGCAGCAGCAGGCCGAGCAGGATCCGCTCGGCCGCGCGTCCCTGGTGGACCGGCAGGATCTCGCCGTAGCCGGTCAGGTCGCGCACGACGGCCTCGAACCGCTCGAACGACCGCGCGCCTGCGTAGGACTCGTCGCCCCGCATGAGCGCGGACCACTGCGCGGCCGACATCGCCGCCGTGCCGGAATCGGTCAGCAGGTCGATGGTGATGGCACGGGCGGGCACGCGGAAGAGGTTCCAGCCCGCCGCCACGAGCGCGTCGCGGCGCTCCTCCGCGGTGGGGAACGGGATCGGTTCGACCGCCTTGATCCGGAACGGCTCCATGAAGGGCGGCACGGGCGGCTCCTCGCTGGTCAATTCGGACAACCAGACCAGCCTGGAGCGACCGCCGGGCGTGGCGGTAGGGGCCAGTTCGGGCTCCATGGTGAGCTGGGACACAATCGGCGCGCGAACGGGCCGCCCGGCCCGGCGACGGCGGAGGATTCACGTGTGGAAGCAGCGGCCGACGACGTAGGCTTCGCCTTTCAACCGCTCTACAGCCTGAACACCGGCGGCGTCGTCGGTGTCGAAGCCCTCGCCCGGCCCGCCACCGGGCGGATCCACGACCTCCTGCGCGCCGCCCAGCGCCGCGGACGCCTGGTCCACGTCGACGCCGGCCTCGCCGCGCAGGCGGTCCTCGCCGAGGCCACCCACGAGACGCTGCTCCCCCTGCACCTGAACCTGACCGCGCTGTCGGCCGCGGCGCCGCAGCTGGTGCTGGACCCGCTGCTCGAATCGCTCGGGCGCACCGGTCGCCGTCCACGGGAGATCGTGCTGGAGATCGGCGCGCCGTTCCACGGCGTCTCGCCGAAGGCGCTGCTCGCCGGACTGGAGCGGTTCGCCGAGCTGGGTTTCCGCCTGGCCTTCGACGGGCTCGGGTCCGGCGACCTGCCGCTGAACCTGCTCGCCGAAGCCGGCGTAGCCCTGGTCAAGCTCGACCGCACGACGCTGCGGCGGCTGCCCGGCGAGGCGGCGGCGGTCGCGCTGGTCGAGTCGCTCGTGCACTTCACCTCGCGGACCGGCATCCGGCTGGTGGCGACCGGGATCGAGGCCGAGGAGCAGCTGTCGGCGGCGCGGCGGCTGGGGGTGCGGATCGTGCAGGGCAACCTGTTCGCCCCGGCCCGCGCCAACGCGATGCCCTCCGGTCTGGTCACCGCGCCGCCTGGGCCCGCGACGCCGGTGCCGCTGACCAGGGCGGCCGCGCCGCGCGTGGACGACTTCCGGCACCCCGCGACGACGCTGCCCGACGACGCGACGTGCGATGAAGTCCGGCGGGTGCTGCTGGACCACGACGCGCCGAGCGGGATCGTCGGGATCGACCCCGCCGGACGGCCGCGGTGGTCGATCGACCGCGCCCGGTTCCTGCTGGACCTGACCGGCCCGTACGGGCACGCGCTGCACGCGAACAAGGCGGCCGCGCGGCTGGCCGACCCGCCGCGCACCATCCGCACCGGAGCGGGCGCGCTGGAGCTGCTCGACCTGGTCGCCGACGCCGACCTCACCCGCACCGCCGACGACATCATCGTGGTCGGCGCGGACGGCGAGTGCCTCGGCGTGGTTTTCGTGACCGAGATCGTGCGCGCGATGGCCGAGGCGAAGATCGAGGAGGCGGCCGCGCTGAACCCGCTGACCCGGCTGCCGGGCAGCGACACCGTCGCGCGCGAGGTGGACCGCCGCATCGCCGCGGGTCGGCCGCTCGTCGTGGCGTGGCTGGACGTCGACTCGTTCAAGCACATCAACGACACGGTGGGCTTCGCGGCGGGCGACGACCTGATCCGGGCGCTGGGGCGGACGCTGACGGATCTGGCGGCGAAGCTGCGCAGCGTCACGGTGAGCCACGTCGGGGGCGACGACTTCCTGATCGCCTGCGACATCGACGAGATCCCGGCCGTCGCGGACACCCTGCTGGGCACCCCGTGGACGGCCGAGCACCTGACGGTCACGGTCTCGCTGGCGACGGTCGTGTGCGCCGGCACGGCGGCGAAGTCCTACCGCGAGGTTTCCCGGCTGCTGGCGCCGCTGAAGAAGCGCGCGAAGGACGTGCCGGGGTCGAGCTGGGTGAACAGCTGGCCAGGCACCGACCGTTTCGAGATACTGCGTGGACAGGGCCACGACTCAATGCGCGTCCCAAATCAAGTCCGCTGACAATTGTGCGCCCGTTCTGGCTAACCCGCTCGGGTGACGACAGTGAACAACTGACGAATTCGGCGACCGTTTCGCATTTCGCCACCCGGTAGGGTGACAGTGCAGGCCTCTTCGTGATCAACCCCGTCATAGCGCGCACAGGCGCATCTTGGAGCAACCGTGAAATCCGCCCCTTTTAACGCCGTTCTACCTTCCTCCCGTGACCGTCCCAGAGTTCGATCCCACCGCGAAGCCGGGGTACATCTACGAGATGATGGCGGACCACCTGGAGGCCCGCATCGAGGCCGGTGAGCTGCGCCCGAACACGCCGCTGCCGGCGGAACGACGACTGGCCACCGAGTACGGCGTCTCACTCGGCACGGCGCGCCACGCGACCCAGATCCTCCGCGAACGCGGCCTGGTGTTCACCATCCGCTC
Organism: Amycolatopsis sp. NPDC006125; assembly: GCF_040614195.1. Taxonomy (NCBI): domain Bacteria; kingdom Bacillati; phylum Actinomycetota; class Actinomycetes; order Pseudonocardiales; family Pseudonocardiaceae; genus Amycolatopsis; species Amycolatopsis sp. NPDC006125. The sequence goes on along the minus strand of NZ_JBEXTZ010000051.1, from coordinate 37,367 downwards.
AAAGGGCACCTTCATCGCCGACGAGAATCGGAGAAGGCGCCATCAAACGTGAGAGCTTCTCAAAGTAACAGTCGAAAGGCAATAGTCCTACACTGATACACCCACCTACTTCCGCACGAACAGTGTCAAACTAGAGTGCGGATGCACGTGCATTAGCATCACCGGTGTTGCTTGAGGAGTGATCGTGGTTCCCGATCTGCCCGCGAACCCGCTGTCGATCGAACTCACGCTCACACACAGCCGTTTTTGGTGGCAGATCGACGACGAGGATGAGCAGCCGGAACAATGGGACGCGTCAGCCGACGTCTCTGAGCTCGACATCTGCCCGGTTGACCTGCGCCACGTCGGGACCATCTCACTCGTTATCGCGGATTTGACGAAAGAGCGCAACCTGCTCGACTCGGTGGTACTCGGTGAGTGGGCACTGGAGTTCATCGCCGAGACTGTGATCGACCCGGACCAGGGCAAGCTCCACCCGGAACTGGACGCGCAGATCAGTCAGGGGCCGCCGCGAATGGTCATCCTACGGCGCGTCGAGCTCGTCGAGCCGTGGCGCGGTCACGGCTTGGGGGCCGCCCTCATTGCCAGCGCGCTGCGCATACTGTCGCCCAACGCCCGTCTCGCCGCTTGCCGGGTCTCGCCCCTTGATTTCGCCCGTCCCGGTTCGGATCGGATCGCTGCGGAACTCTCCAGCCTTCGAGCTGGCAACATGCTGGAGCGCATCGGGTTCCAGCGCTGGCGAGGTGTCCACCTCGTCGACTTGCGCGACGCAGCGCTGGTGGACGCTCGCATGGACTTACTGGACCAGTGGTGGCCTCGCCAGGACGAGGACTGACAGCCGCGCTAGACGGACGACCCCCGGCGCTGCGTCTGCTGCGGCGTTTCGCCGAACCTTCGCAGATACCACTGCTGGAACTGCTCGTTGTCCCGGAAACCCATCCGGTCCAGGGCAGCTGTGAATTCCCTGAGCCCGCCACCCGATTCCAGGAGAAGCGCGTGCACGCGGTCCAAACGCACCCCACGCAGGAACTCGTGCGGTAGACAGCCTTCGTACCGTTCGAAGGCCACCAGGAGATCTTTCAACCCAGTACCTGCCTCCGCGGCGTACTCGCTCATGGTTGTGTCCGCCACCGGATTCGTGCGCATGAGCAACTTCACGAAGTTCACGGTCTCGAATCCGACGACAGACCGTTCTCCTTCGGTTGTCGCTTCGCTGTGCTCATGGGACTGGTTGCGCAACAGCCAATCGACGAAGACGTGATCCGCATAGCGAGCGAACCTTGAGCGTCCCCCGACGAAGAACCGGTTGACGGTGGTCGCGAGCGTGTGCCCCGGATCGGCGACCAAGGCAACCTCCGGGCTGAAGGTGATCGTGTCGTTGGGCCAGAACCCCGCCAGACGCACGAGCCTTCCGTGCATGACGTGCTGCTCGATCCTCGCCACCTTCAGCAGGCAGTCTGCCTCCGGCGCGATGGCGAACTGCTGGTCCGGGGACACGGTTACGATGCCGCCTGGCCCGACATCGAGGTACGCGCCGCTGTGCCGGCACATGCATCGTCCCTGCAGGACGATCAGGGAGACGTAAGCGTGCCTTGGCGTGTTGAGCCGGGCAATGACCGGTGCGCCGTACGTCAGCATCGCCGACACCGCGCTGGTGCCGCTCCGAGTTCGCATGCGCATGTCGATCTCGACATGCTCGCCGGTCCGCCTCAGCTCGTGCTGTCCGAAGATCGGTTCGACGGCGGAGCGGGCCAGGGCGAGATCCCGGGTTCGGAAGTACGAGTCAGCCATCGTGCGTCCTCCTCATTGACGGAGCGTCAGGTCCGGCGTCTCGCCGAACGCGGCTTGGTACCAGGGGACGAAGGAGTGCACATCGAACCCCCAGCGTTGCGTGACTTCGTTCAGTGTGACGTCGCGGGGGTCAGCAGTGAGCAGATCACGCCGAGCGCGTTGCAGACGAACCCCCAACAGGTGATCAGCGAGGGTCGCGCCGCGGTGATGCTTGAACGCGGCCCTCAGGTGGCGCAGGCCTACGCCGAGGTCCCGCGCGACCGCAATCTCCGTCGGCGGCACCCCGGACCCCGTCTCGATCAGCTCCACCGCACTCCGGACCAGTCGTGCGGAAGCCGGCTTCACGGGCTCGTCGATCACCGAGCTGTAGTTGTTGTGCTGGACAGCGAGAAGCTGGAAGATCATCGCCTGCTCGAACCTGTCGATACGGACCGGGGAGACCAGCACCGCATCCCGCTTGTCCACACGTGCGACGCAATCCAGCAAGGACCTGTACCAGGATCGGGGCGCGCCGTAAGCCACGTGCATGCCCAGCTCGAACCGTACGGGCTGCCGGAGATCCTCACCGAGGAACCCCGTGAGCACGGTTTCGACTGCGGACGAGTCAATCCGGAGGAGGACCAGACAGCTGTCCGCCGTCAGGGACATCCGAAGCGGTTCCCGGGACGAGCTCACCACGATGCGATCACGAGTGGCCAGGACTTGGTCCTGGCCCGAGCTGACGGTGCCCTGTCCACGCAGGTGTGCCTGGACCACGGAGAAGGAGCCGGTCTCGCCCGGCTCCACGAGAACAGGTGCACTGTACTCCACGTAGTTGACCACGAGGTGGTGCAGCCTTGTCGAGTTCATCCGCGCGTCGAGGGGCCAACGAGGATCGATCACGTCGAGGCGGTGCGGACAGAGCACTCGCGACATCTCGTCCCTGACCTCGTCAAGATCACGGGACCGAAAGAGTGCGAACTGATCTAATGGTCGTTGTTGCATGATCTACTATTCATCGCGAAGGCGGATAATCGATCAAGGCCACGCGGTTTGCTCGCTTGACCCTTCTCAGCCATGAAGAACGAAGTTCAACGGCCTTCATAGTACTCACGGCGGAGCGGCGAACAAGGCCGCCCGGGGAGCAGAAACGAGTTTATTCCGCCGCGATCACGAGGAGTTCCGCGATGTGCACGGCACGTACGTGCGACTTTCGCTTGCGCAATCCAGTCCGCAGTTGCCGGAGGCAGCCCGGGTTCACGGCAACAACATAATCGAGGTTCGCCCGCTCAATCTCGTCGATCTTCGTTTCTAGAATCCTCTGACTGTCTCGCGGACGAAGGATCGAGTACGTACCCGCCGCACCACAACAAGTCGCCGCGGACGGCAGCTCAACGTACTCGGCGACGACACGGAGGAGCTCGCGAGGTTGACGGGAGACCCCGAGACCATTTCGCAGATGACACGAATCCTGCAAGGACACGCGCGCCGGCCGGTTCCCGATAGTCACCTGACCTTCCGGCACACCACTTTCTACCAGATACTCACTGAATTCCCTCACCCGATTCCGGCCCAGTTGGCGCGCGAGGTGGGCAGCGCACCCGCCGGAGGTTGTGACGATCACCCCACCAAGTCTGTCTCCCAACGCTTTCGCCATCAGCGCACCTGCCCAGGAGTCACCGTTGTGTGCGTGGAGCGCACCACAACAACCCTGGTCGGCCGGTACCGCAAGGGCAGGCACAAGCCGCTTCGCCGCCCGGGACACCTGCGGGAACAGGCCTCGCTCAGCACATCCCAGCATGAGCGAAGGCCCATCCTTCGTCGCCGAACTCCGTGCATGCCTGCGGAACCACCCCTGGGCCCGCACCACCCGGGTCTGGGCGACCAGGAACATCAAGAGCCGCGCACGGAGCGGAGCCTTGCTGCCCCGCCACTGATGATCGCGCCACTGTTCGAGCAGATCCCCGTACTGGACCCCGGCTGGGCACACCGGTTCACACGCGCGGCATCCCAGACAGTACGCGGCTTGTTCCACCAGTGTCGGGTCCTGGTCGTCGAGCTCCCCGGATTCCAGCGCTCTCATCAGCGAGATCCGTCCACGCGGCGAAGCCGCTTCCTGCCCAGTGGCCTGATACGTCGGGCATGCCGGAAGGCAGAACCCGCACGAGATGCACCGGGCCAGCAGCTCATTGTCGAAGATCATGATCCGAGCTTCCCCGGATTGAGGATTCCGGCTGGATCGAATGCCCTTTTGATCCGGCGCAGAAGTTCGACCTGTTCCTGCCCCAGACGTTCGCCGAGGAACGGCAGTTTCGCCGCACCAACGCCGTGCTCACCGGTGATGGTGCCATCCAGGCGAATGGCAGTGCGGAAGATTTCGGCGAAAGCCTTGTGCGCACGCTCCACGGCGTCGCCGTCATCGGGGTCGAGGACACACGTCGGATGGAGGTTGCCGTCTCCAGCATGCCCGAAAGTGGCGATCCGGATATCGAAACGGTCGGCGATCTCGTCGATGCGGCTCACCATTTCCGCCAGCCTGGGTCTGGGCACGCTCACGTCCTCGAGGATCGTGAGCGATCCGAGCCGCGACAGCGCCGGCAAGGAGCACCTGCGCGCCGCGAGCAGTGCTTCCGACTGGGCGACGTCCGGCGCGACCGTGACCTCGATCGCGCCGGCCTCCGTACAGATCCGCCGCATCCGGGACATGTTTCCTGTGACGACTTCGGCCGGGCCGTCGTCGCCGAAGAGCAACATCGCACCGGCCTCGCGTCGCAACCCCAGTCCGGTGTAGTCGTCGACGACGCCGATGCACTTCTTGTCGAGGAACTCCAGAGTCGCCGGAACGATCCCGTTCGCGATGATCTGGCCCACGGCGTGGGAAGCGGCCTCGAGTGACTCGAAATAGGCTACTCCGGTCAGTGTTTCGGCTGGTTTTGGCAGGAGTGCGACCGTCGCCTCCGTGATCACGGCAAGCGTGCCTTCAGACCCGGTGAGCAGGCGGGTCAGGTCGTAGCCTGCGACATCCTTCCAGAGCCGCCCACCGGTGCGGATCACCTCGCCGGTGGGGAGGACCGCCTCCAACCCCAGTACGTAGTTCCGAGTCACCCCGTATTTCAGGCCGCGAAGACCGCCCGCGCACGTGGCGATGTTGCCGCCCACGGTCGCGGTCACGCGGCTGCTCGGATCAGGCGCGTACAACAAGCCTCTGGCTTCGGCACACTCGGCGAGGCGAGCGGTCGTCACGCCCGGTTGGACCCGGGCGAGCATCTCGTCCGTGCTGATCTCGACGATGTGCGTCATACGGGTCATCGACAGCACGACCCCGCCGCGAACCGGAACGGTCGCAGCACACAGGTTCGAGCCCGCACCGCGGGGCACCACGGGAACTCCGCGGTCGCTCGCGAGGCTCAAGATCCGCGACACCTCGCTGGTGGTGCATGGGAACACCACAAGACCCGGCGGCTGGTGGAACAGCGGAGTGGCATCACGCGCGTAGACCGACAACTCCCCCGGCGCCGTCCGGACGTGGTCCGGCCCGACGATGTTGGCCAGCGCGGACGCGAAGTCGTGGTCCACGTGCGTCACGCCTGCCCGCACACAGATCGCTGCCGGCCGAGGCCGGTGATCTCGATCTCGACGACATCGCCGCTACGCAGGTACTCGAACCGCCCCGACAACGCAACCCCCTCGGGGGTTCCCGTGTTGACGAGATCACCCGGTTCGAGAACGAGGAACTGCGAAAGGTGCCAGATGATCTCGTCGACAGTGAAGATCATGTCCGAGGTCTTCGAAGCCTGGCGCGCCTCGCCGTTCACCCAGGACCGCAGCTCGAGCACCTGCGGATCCGGCACGTCGTCTGCCGTGACCAGCCAGGGGCCCAGCGGGTTGAAGGTTTCGCAGGACTTGCCCTTGGACCACTGTCCTCCGGGACGCCCCAGTTGGAAGGAGCGCTCGGACACGTCATTGGAAACCACATAACCCGCGACGCAACTCCTGGCATCCTCCGGCGTCTCGAGGTACCGCGCGCGTTTGCCGATGACAACACCGAGTTCGGCCTCCCAGTCGGTCTTGGCCGACCCGCGTGGGATCAGCACGTCGTCACGAGGACCGATGATGGTGTTCGGCGACTTGTGGAAGAGAATCGGCTCGCTAGGCGGCTCGTCGCCGGACTCCGCGGCGTGCGCCGCGTAGTTCTGGCCGATGCAGTAGATGGCCGACGGCCTCGCGATGGGCGGAGCGACCCGAAGCCCGCTTACGTCGATCTCGAACAACGCGTTGGTCTCCAGTGCTGCCCGCACTCGATCCGGTCCGCCTGAAGACCAGAACGCACCGTCGATCTCCGGGGTGATCGGCATGAGGTCGTAGTACCGGCCTCCCTGGCACACGACCGGGCGCTCGCTACCAGGCTCGCCCAGCTGCATCAGCTTCATCAACAACTCCGGCATTCAGGAAGTGGACGGACGGGAGTCGCCCGCGTAGGCGATGACGTCCAGTTCGAACTTGATCCGTTCGGTCAAGCAGTTCGTCAACGTGGTCCTGGCAGGTAACGGCGGCTGGAAGTACTCGGCGTAGATCCGGTTGTACTCCGGCAGGTCCTCGGCGCGTTGGAGGTAGGCGCCGACCTTGACGACGTCGCCAAGCCCGAGCCCGAGATTTGCGAGGATGCCGATGACGTTGTCGAAGGAACGTCGCATCTCCTCCTCGAACGTGCCGGGCACGATTTGCCCATCGGAGCCCACAGCCGCCTGTCCCGACACGAAGACGAAGCCACCGGCGCTGAAACTGGGGGAAAACCGCGACTTGTTGCCGTCGAGGCTTGCCCGCTTCGCGGCCGTCATCGACCGGCTCCATCACGGAGGGCAGCCTCGAAACGGGTCAGCGCTGCGTCCAGTTCGTCGCCGCCGTGGCTCGCGGACACGTACCAGACGCCTCTGCCGGTAACCCAGATTCCGTGCTCGACCAGCGATTTCGCCAGCCTTTCATAACGAGCGAGGTCGAGTTGCTGCAGCGACCGGTAGTCGGAAACGTCGGCGTCGCCGAACGACACGTGGAACGCCGCCGGCACCCCCTGCACCCGCAACGGCAGTCCGAATTCGACACCGAGGTCCCGCAGCCCCACGATGAGGCTTCGCGAGTGTTTGGCGATCCGCTCGTACGGCGGGTCCTCCAGCAGGCTCGTCAGTGCCGCGGTTACGGCGGCTGTCGCCATGACCGAGCTGTTGAAAGTCCCGGAGTGGTTCACTTCTCCGGTTCCGAAACGGCTCATCAGCTCGCTGCGCCCCACCAGAGCAGAAACCGGGAAGCCGCCTGCCAGCGCTTTGCCGTAGGTGGCCAGGTCGGGCGTGACTCCATAACGTTCCGCGGCGCCACCCAACCCCAGCCTGAAACCGGAAATGACCTCGTCGAAGATCAGCACCGCGCCGAACTCGGTGCACAGCCGGCGCACCTCTTCCAGGTAACCCGGTTTCGGCTCGATGACTCCAGCGTTGATCATGAGTGGCTCCATGATCACGGCCGCGATCCGGTGCTGTTCCAGCGTCTCTGCCACCTGGACCGGATCGTTCCAGGGCACAACCACGAAATCGTCCAGATGACTCTCGAGCTGTCCTGCGCTCGCGGTTCCCCAGTGACCGTCTCGCGGGCTCGTCAGGACGTTGTCCAGCCAACCGTGGTAGTGGCCCTCGAAACGCATTACCTTCGTCCGCCCTGTCGCCGCGCGAGCCAGGCGCAAGGCAGCCTGCACCGCCTCGGTACCCGAGACGCCGAACCGCACCATCTCCGCCCAACCCACAGTGCGGCAGACGAGTTCCGAAGCTTGCACCTCGAGCTCGTGCTGCCCTCCGAAGATGACGCCGTTCCGGCAGGCCTCGAACACGGCGTTGACGACAGCTTCCGGTGCGTGTCCAAGGAAGTTCGGGCCCTGGCCGAGCAGGTAGTCGACGAAGTCTCGCCCGTCGACGCTGTACAGCCAAGCCCCTTTGGCCCGCTGGATGAAATCCTGCGCGCCGCTCAATCGGACGTTGGAGTGCACTCCCCCGGGGGTTCGCAACTGCGCACGTTGCCTGAGCTCGGCGGAACGCAGGCACGTCCCCGGCGAGTCGTTGAGCATGGAAATCCCTCCCGCGCCGCCGAACGGCCGACACCCCTCCTGCCGGGAACCCGCCGAGCTGCGTTTCACTAGATAAAACTGACAATCTATTGTGCTCAAGGTACGGCTCATTCGATCAGGCCGTCAAGGGGGCGCGTTCAACCAGCGGTGAAGCCCTTGGCCCCCTGACAGTCGATCGCGCAGCTGACTAAGCTCTGAAACAATCACATTGGCAACCGAAACGAGGAGGAAGACGTGGCTCGCCGTCGCAAGCAGGACCCGGACGACACCGCTTCGGGCGGAAGCGCTCGCGTAGAAGAGGAGCGCGACTACTCGGTACGCGCCGTCGAACGCGTATGCCTGATCTTGAACCTGCTGCAGGAGTCCGTCGACGGCATCACCCTCAACGAGGTCGCCCAGACGACCGGCTTGCCGAAGTCCTCGGCGTTCCGCTACCTCTGGACTCTGGAGAGCCACCGCTACGTCGAGCGCGACGAGGAACGCGGTCTGTTCCGCCTCGGCCTCGGCTTCGTCGGGATGCAGTCGAGGCACCTCGAGATCCTGCGCGAACGCGCGCGCCCGTCACTCGCAGCGCTGCGCGACGAATTCGGCGAGACGGCGAATCTGGGGCTCCTCGACGGGGACCACGTCATATACATCGACATCGTCGAGAGCAGGCGTGGCGTGCGCCTGGCCGCCGCGCGCGGCGATCACGATCCCCTGCACTCCACCGCGTTGGGCAAGGCGATCGCGGCGCACCTTCCCGAGGACCGGGTTCGCAGCCTGCTGGAGACCACGGGGCTACCTCCTCGGACGTCCAGCACGATCACTTCGCTGGACGACTACTTGGATGAACTCGCCAAGGTGCGCCGCGCCGGCTATGCCGTGGACAACGGGGAGAACGAGGAGGACGGTCGCTGTGTCGCGGTACCGCTTCTCGCGACACACCTGCCGGCAGCGATCAGCGTGAGCGGGCCTGCCTCCCGTTTCTCCATGCAGGACGTGAAGCGAGTGGCCAAGACGCTGATCGAGGTGGCTGCGGGGATCGCCACGAACCCGTTGACCGAGGAGCGTTGATCCGGTCAACGGTTTCGGTAGACGACTTGGTCTTCGAAGGGGTACATCGGCCTGCGCCGGTGCAGGTACTCGAAAGCGCCCAGGTTCATGGCCGCGATGCCTGGCGTGTCCACAGTGACGAGTTTCTGCGCGACGGGGGCGTAGGCCGCCCGGGGGGCGTTGCATCCCTTCGCGACCACCACCCGGTAATCCCGGACGTCGATGCCCAGCGAGCGGTACTGCTGCAGGCTCGTGTTGGCTGTCTGCTTGCTCATGACCACCAGCGTGTGCCCGTCTGAGGTGTCCAGCACAGCGGTCGGACCCATGTCGAAGAACCGGAACCCACCATGTGTGGGTCGAGGCTCCTCGAAACGCCCATCGGCCAGCCGGCGCACGACCGCCTCGACCCGGACCGGTTGACCGGCCGAATGCGGATGGCGCGCGCCGACCTCGAGGGCCACCTCAGCCCCCTCACCCGCATCCATGCACTCCGCGACTGTTTCCGGGTCCCACAGGGTCTGCAGCAAGGAACGCACTCCTACCTGCTGGGCCACGGCCAGGATGACAGTCGAGTCCCCGGGTGCTCCACCCCCCACGTTGTCACCCACGTCCAGCAGAACCACTGGGCCGGCGTCAGCGTTCCGCGCCAGGTCGAGCGCTGCCCGCACGTCATGCCCCTCGCCCTGCAACTCGCCACGACAGGACCAGATCTCGTCCGCGAGCTCGTCCGCGGCCGCCGCCGCTGCCCGCGGATCCCCGTCGTGGATCGAGATGCACGACATGCCCATGTGCGACACGTCCGCGTACGGGAACCCCTCGACCACGCTCGCGGAAAGCATCCCGGGCCGATTCTTGATAGCGGCAGCAGTGGCCACCAACCCGGCCATGGGCTCCTCGTCTGTGGTCTGACGCGCGATGTTGACGACGAGAGGCAGTTGCCGCAGCGCTTGGACCGGTCGAACCTCCTCCCGGATCGCCCGCACCAGCAACCGGGCGCAGTCCACTGCCCTCTCGGCGGCGTCGACGTGTGGGTTCGTCTGGTACACGAGGGTGATCGTCAGCGCGTCGATCAGCTGCTGGGAAACGTTGGCGTGCATGTCCAAGACCGCGCCCACAGGCACATCAGGTCCCACGGTCGCGCGCACCATACGCGCCAGCTCCCCATCGGCGTCCTGCACGTGCTCGGCGACCGCCGCACCATGAAGCGCCAACAGGATCCCGTCCCACGGACCATCGGCAGCAAGGCGATCTACCATCTCGGTCGACAGCTGCTCGAAGGCGTCCCGGGTGATCGGTCCAACCGGGTTGACCCTTCCGAACAGCAGCGGGACGAGTTCGAAGCCGAGTTCCGAGCTCGCCTGGATAAAGCCCCCGATCGTCGCGTGCGAGCTCGCGAACTTGTCGATGATCTCGCCGTCCCGGTAAACGCCGCCCTCGTTGAACAGCTCAAGATCCGCGGCGATGGGCGAGTACGTGTTCGCCTCGTGGTAGATGCCCAGAGTCGCTATCCGCAACGGTACCTCCTGGTCGAAGACTCGGATTGGCGGGAAAAACAGTCAAGCCACCACCATCGCGCCAGCGGCGCGGGAAGCCTGCCGGATCGCCAGGCGACTGCGCCGGCGTTCTCGTCCAGCGCAGTGGCTCCTCCGCTGGTGGGTCCTCCTGGAGCTGCGCCGTGAGCGCTCGAGCAGCTCCGTCAGGTCACAAGCCCTGGCTTGACGCGGTCTCGGAGATCCACACACTGGCTCTGCCACCGCAGGTGACCAGGGCGGGCACGGTGTCCTGTCCCACTGGTTTCAGGCATGGCCGGTCACCGCACCTCCGACAACGTCGCGGATACGCTGGCCCTCCGCGACGACATCCAGTCGTCCACATTTGTGGCGACATCCCGGACAGCGACTGTGCGCAGGCGCTCGGCGTCTCCGTGGAACCGGTTGAGATCCTTCCACCCGGCTCCTGTGACGACCAGGACGACGTCGTCATGCGAACCGATGCGACCCCTCCGGACGTCGTCAATGAGGACGGCCAGGGCGCACGCGGACGCAGGTTCGGCGAAGACACCCTCGGTAGACGCCAGAGCACGCTGCGCTTCCAGGATGGCAGTGTCCGGAACAGCCCCGGCCCATCCTCGGGTGCTTCGCACCGACTCAGCGGCGCGCCGCCCGTCCGGCGGACTCGGCAGTTGAAGAGCCGAGATGTCACTGTTGCAGGCACCGACATGCGGATGGTCGATCTCACCGGCGAGGTAGCGCGCGATCGGTGCGCAACCGGAAGGCTGGCACGCGACTACCTTCGTCCTCGATCCGCGGCTTCGCAACCCCCGCGCGATCGCCACCAGAAGCCCGCCACCGCCAGTCGGCACGTAGAGGTGCGACATGCTGGGCGCTTGCTCGGCCAGCTCGTAGCCGATGGTGTCGGCGCCGCGCATCCCCTCGGGATTGAACTCGTGCGCGGTGATCCCCAGGTAGAGGTTGTGCCGTTCCGCTGCCGCCCGCACCTCGTCGAACAGCCCTCGTTCGGCCGCCCTCGTCGCCGCCCTCCCGACACCCTCGACCAGGAGCAGCTCGGTCGCGTAGGGCAGGATCGACAGCCGCTTTTCCGCGGGTGCGGACGCCACCATGCAGAGGCACCCAGGCAAACCCGCGCGAGTTCCGTACGCCGCCATCGCCATCCCGGCGTTGCCCGAAGACGTCGCGATCCACCCGGACATCCCGTCACGCCGGGCCAGGGACACCGACATCGCCGCTATGCGGTCCTTGTAGGAACCTGTGGGGTTCAACGACTCGAGCTTGGCACGAAGTCGCGCCAGACCGAGTTCGGCCGTGAGCCGGGGAAGCTCGACGAGTGGCGTGTCACCCTCACCGAGACTCACGAAGCTGGTCACCGGAGGCAGATCGGCGGCAAAGCGCTCCAACCCACTATGACGATCTGTCATGTCCGCTCCTGTTCTCCGCACTCGCGTCGGCCATCACGAACAGCACGTCGCCGCGTCGTACGCGTGCCTGCCTGCGCAGGAACATCACGAAGCCGGCCTTCGTCGCGCACACGGCTTGGACCTCGTCGCCGTCGAAGGTGTACAGGTGCCCGATCTCAGCGCCGGCCTGAACGAACGCCCCCGCGCCAACCGCCGTGACGAACAGACCGTCGCATCCCGACTGCATCCCGCTGTCGAGATCGCCGGTACCGTGAACCCATTGCGCGGGCGCGGCCGGGGAGCGCGTGAAGCGCTCCGACACCATCCCGTTGGCGGCCATGACCGAAAGCACGCCACGCACGTACGCGTCGAGCTCGGCTTTCCGGATCTCACCACCACCTGAACACTCCGCGTAGATAGAGGGTATGCCTCGTTCAGCGGCAACGGACAGGCTCCGGCCGGTCGAAGGTCTCGGGTGCTGCCAGATCATCGGCGCTCCGAAGGCTTCTGCGAAGGTACGTGACTCCCGGGAGGCAGCGTGTCCCTCCGAGAAGCCGCAGAACAGCGGCATGCTGTAACGGCTACCCGCGGAGTGCAGGTCGATCAGCACATCCGCTTTCAGGAGGACCTCGCTAGTCAGCCCAGCGGCCACGGCAGCCGTGGGACCGGCGTGGGCGGCTCCCGGAAAGCTCCGCGCCAGGTTCTCTCCATCGAGGGGACTGGTCCTGCTTGCCGCGGCCCAGGCCGCGGGATGCGCGCGGGCAACCGCGAGCACCGTGCCGGAAAGATCGATCCCGGCGAGTTCGCGCACGACCCGCAGGACCGCGAGCACTCCCTCGTCCTCGTCCCCGTGAACCCCGCCAAGAAGCGCCAGCGTCGGTCCAGCCCTGCGTCCCCGCACCCTGATCAGGCACGAGCCGCCGGGAAGGACCTGATGATCTGATTGCCCTCCCTGACCTGGGCTGAATGCCGTCATGCCGATTCGAACGAGATCACTCGCACCTCCGCCGTGGGCCAACCTGGTTTCATCTGGCGAACCACATGTCTCAGATGAGCATACATCCGCCCGCAAGCAGCCATGGCGTGTTGACACGAACTTGAACAGGATGTCTCATGTGATGAAACTTCATGCGGCCATCGGCGATGGTGATGCCCCTGGCGCACCGATCACTTCGTGACGCAGCCGCCTGCGAACTCGCCACCCGCAGAAACAGCAAGCACGCATCTTTCCGGCCAGCTGGTTCCGCCGAAGGACTCCCCCGACAAACACCCCTCAACTAGGAGCGAGACATGTCGCCCAACCCCCAGATGAACCGCCGGACCCTCCTACAGGCCGCCGGATTCACTGGTATCGCCCTCACCACCGGGGCCTTGAGCGCAACACTCAGTTCCTGCGGAACCGGCGGGAACAGCACCTCGAACGGCCTCGCCGCCTCAGGCACCGCTGCCAGCGGAAGCGCACTCCAGCCAGGGCAGAGCCTCGAAGGCACGATCTACAGCGATGTGATCGGCCCCCTTCCTCGTGGCGGAAGCCTCGACATCACCCTCACGTTCCCGTCCGCGACACTGAACATCCTTTCCACCACCGCCTCCAACACCCAGTGGTACGCCGACCCGTGCCACGATTTCCTCGAGCGCTTCGACACCCGCGGAAATCTCGTGCCCTCGTTGGCGCAGAAGCTCGAGTTCGTCAACCCCACGACATACCGTTACACCCTGCACGAGGCTCGCTTCCACAACGGCCGCCAGGTCACGGCCGACGATGTCGTCGCCACCGTCGAACAGGTCCGCAGCCCTGCCCTGGGTTCCAACCGCGCAGGCGCCTTCCGCGATGTCCAGGTGAAGGCCGTTGACGTGAAGACCGTGGAGTTCGTTCTTCCCGCACCCAACGCGGGATTCCGCTACAACCTTCCCGGCTTGTGCATCGCTCCCGCCGAGGCCCTCAACCAGCTCGGTGACAGTCCGATCGGTTGCGGCCCGTACCGCTTCGAACGGTGGGTGAAGGACTCGTTCATCGACTACACGGCTTTCCCCGATTACTGGAACAAGGAGCTGCCACGGCTCGACCGGCTCCGGCTCACCCTCCGCACCGACCAGCAAGCGGCAGCCCAATCGATGCGCGCTTCGCAGACCGATGTGCTGGACGTCGTGCCAGCGGCGCAGGTTGGCGCGTTCAAACAGCTGGTCGATTCCAAACAGTTGAACGGCGTCACCTATTCCGCCGGTTGGACTTTCGCCGGCCTCAACACCCGATCACCCGCTCTCGCCGACCCACGTGTCCGTCAGGCACTCGCGCTCACCGCGGATCGGGCCACGATCGCACGTGTCACCGGCGGCGGTCTCAACGAACCCTTGTGCACCGCCCCCTACCCGCCGTCCGACAGCAACTACCCCAAGAACCTCGACTACAACCGGGACGTCGCGAAGGCGCAGTCCCTCATGCAGCAGGCGAACGCGAGCAACCTGACCGTTAACATCCTCACCATCGACGCGGTCTCCGAGGCCGCCGCGACGGTGCTGCGGAGCAACTGGGGCGAGATCGGAGTCACCGCGAACATCTCGCGCGTCGACGCCCCGACCTACGTCAGCCGACGGACCAAGGGCGATTTCGAAGCCGTTGTCAGTCAGTGGTTCCTCAGCCCGGAGCCGTCCTACGTCATCGATCCGCTCTTCTCGTCAAAGGGAACCAGCAACTTCTGGGGCTACAACAATCCCCGCGCCGACGAACTCATCGTGCAGGGGCGCACCACCTTCGATCCCGCGCAACGCGCGTCCATCTACAACGAGCTGTTCAAACTCATCTTCATCGACGAACCGACGATGATTCCGTTGTCCACGGCCGGCCGCCTCATGGTCTACAAGCCCGGCGTCAACGGTGACATGATCGTGCCGAGCTCCCTCGGCTTGTGGCGGTACGCAATCGCCGCCAAGAGGTGAATAGGGGGAACATGTCGCGGTTTCTTCTCGGTCGCCTGGGCGCAGGCCTGGTCACCGTCTTCGTAAGCACCCTCGTCGTCTTCGCGATCGTGCGGTTCATCCCGGGCGATCCGGTGTCCGCACAACTCGCGCAGGGCGGCTTAAGTCCGGAGGCGCAGGAAGCTCTGCGCAGCCACTACGGCCTCGATCACTCGATACCTGTCCAGTACCTCACGTGGATGGGCTCGATCCTGCACGGTGACTTCGGCAGTTCCTTCCTGACGCAGGAACCGGTGGTCACCGAGGTCGCCAGCCGGATATCCCGGACCATCTACCTTGCGGCCGCGGGAATCCTCGTAGCACTCGCGGTCGCCGTGCCTGCAGCCATCGCTAGCGCTCGGTACGCAGGCCGGCGCGCCGACGTCACGATCGCGACCGGCGTCTCGGTCCTGATCTCGATCCCGAACTTCATCATCGGAATCCTGCTGATCGTGGTGTTCGCGGTTCAGCTGCGCATCTTCCCAGTCGCAGGGTACGTCGATCCGACTGCCGATCTGGGCACCTTTTTCCAGAGCATGGTTCTTCCCGCGCTGACCATCGGTCTTCCGGCCTCCGCGGTCATCGCACGTGTGCTGAGATCGAGTCTGCTGGACGAAATGCGCCGGGACTACGTACGTACCGCGGAGGCCCGTGGGTCGTCGAGAATGCGAACGATCGTCCGGCACAGCCTTCGAAACGCGTCGATTCCCACAGTCACGATCGTCGGACTCCAGGTCGGCTACCTACTCGGCGGCGCCTTCGTCGTCGAACTGCTCTTCACGTACCCGGGAGTCGGGCTGCTGCTTCTCAACTCGATCACCCAACGGGACTACCCGACCATCCAGGCCTGTCTGCTGTTCTTCGCAGTCGCTTTCGTCATCGTGAACCTGATCACCGACATCCTGTACGCGGTCCTCAATCCTCGACTGAAGGTGCAGCAATGACGGCCGTCGAGACAACCAGCCGGGCGCCACGGGCAGTGATGCGGACATTGCGACGCGCTGCCACGCGCAACTACCGGGTGACCATTTGCACCACGCTGCTCACACTCGTCGCGATCGCCGCGGTCTTCGCGCCGTTGCTCGCCCCCTACGGACCGCAAGACCTGGCGGTCGGTGAGCCGCTTTCGCCACCATCACCCGAACACATCTTCGGTGTCGACAACTTCGGACGCGACCAACTCAGCCGGATCCTCGACGGTGCGCGGATCAGTTTGGGGATCTCGGCGATCGTCACGATCGTGAGCATGGCGCTGGGCGCCCCTCTCGGCTTGATCCTGGGGTACCGGCGAGGCCGGGTCGATTTCCTGGTCAGCAGGTTCCTCGACCTCCTGTTCGCGTTTCCGGGCATCCTGATCGCGCTGGTGCTCGCGACCGCTCTCGGGCCAGGCTTGACGACCGCGGCGATCGCGATGTGTGTCATCTACGTCCCGCAGGCGACAAGGTTCGTCCGTGGTGTGGTCGCTTCGGAGAGTGTCAAGGACTACGTGGTGGCCGCGAGAACAGTCGGCGCGTCCGGTTTTCGCGTGATATTCGTGCACATCCTGCCCAACATCCGCTCACAACTCCTCGTCATCACGACGCTGGTGCTGAGTTTCGCGGTCCTCACCGAAGCGGCGCTGTCGTTCCTCGGTGTCGGCGCACAAGCTCCGAGCTCCAGCTGGGGCCGGATGCTGACCGACGGCCGCGATTTCCTCATGACCCAGCCTTTCCTGGCAGTCGTACCGGCGCTGGCCATCGCTGCGCTCGTGCTGATCCTCAACGGCCTCGGAGACGGTCTGCGTGACCGCCTCGACACCGATGCCGTGACCGTCGACCCGAAGGCAGCACCGTGAACACTGAACTGAAACCCGGTTATGCGATCCCGTCCGGCGAAAGCACACTCGAGCCATCGTCATTGCTCGAGGTCGACGACCTCACCGTGCGCTTCCGCAGGAACCGCCGGACCCTGGAGGCGGTGCACGGGATCTCCTTCAGCCTGTCCGCCGGCGAGTCACTGGGTATTGTCGGCGAGTCAGGGAGCGGGAAGTCGATCACTGCCCTCGCGATGATCCGCCTGCTCGACCCGATGACATCCTCGGTCTCGGGCGCAGTTCGCTTCGCCGGGCGTGACGTCTTCACCCTGTCACCGAGAGCATTGCGCAAGGTGCGTGGAGCCGACATCGCCTACGTCTTCCAGGACCCACTGGGCTCGCTGAACCCGTCCATGCGCATCGAGCACCAACTCACCGAACCGCTCCGGCTGCACGGGCTCGCTCACGGGCGCCAGGCGCGCCAGCGTGCGCTCAAGATGCTCGAACTCGTCGGCATCAACGATCCCGCGCGACGGCTTCGCCAGTACCCGCACGAAATCAGCGGTGGCATGCGACAGCGGGTGATGATCGCCGGAGCGCTCATCACGAATCCGAGCGTGGTGATCCTGGACGAACCAACGACGGCCCTGGATGCCACGATCCAGGCACAGATCCTGGAGCTACTAGCCGACCTGCGCAAACGACTCTCGATGGGCATGCTCCTGATCAGTCACGACCTCGGGGTCGTGGCGCAGGTGACCGACCGGGTCGCGGTGATGTACGCGGGGCGCATCGTCGAAACCGGTGCCACCGCGGAAGTACTCGCCGCACCCCAGCACCCGTACACCCGCGGGCTGCTCTCCTCACGTCCACGGCTCAACGCTCCACGTACGGCAGCGTTGACGCCGATCCCGGGACAGCCGCCCACCCTCGAGGCGCACCCGCAAACCGGCTGCGGCTTCGCGCCGCGATGTCCACTCGCCGACGACCACTGCCGAAGTGCGCTTCCGCCGCTGGGATCGCAGACCCACGCGGCTGCGTGTTGGAAGGCGACACCGGGGAGGGCGGCGTGACGTCGCAGCAGGCGCAACCGACCACACAAGCGCGAACCACGGGAAGTCCTGACGTCCTCGACATCTCCGACCTGCACGTGCACTTCCCGGTGCGAAGCGGGCTCAGAACTGTACGGCAGCTCCGGGCTGTGGACGGTGTTTCGCTCACGATCGCTCCCGGCGAAACCCTCGGTCTGGTGGGCGAGTCCGGGTCCGGGAAGTCGACGGTCGCACGAGCCGTGGCGCGCATCGAGTCGATCACTTCCGGCTCCATCACGTTGAGCGGCCGGGACATCACTACAGGACGTCCTGACCAGCGCCTGCGGAGATCCGTTCAAATGATCTTCCAGGATCCCCGGGCGAGCCTGAACCCGCGCCACACCATCGAAGCCGCTGTGCGGGAACCGCTCGACATCCACCGCATCGGCGACCCCGGACGCCGCCGCGACGTGGTCGTCGAGCTGTTGCGCAAAGTCGGCCTGGACGCCGCACACCGGAACCGGTTTCCACATGCCCTCAGCGGCGGGCAGTTGCAGCGGGTGGCGATAGCTCGAGCCCTGGCGGTCGAACCGGAGCTCCTGCTCTGCGACGAGCCGGTCAGCTCCCTGGACGTCAGCATCCAGGCTCAGGTGGTCAACCTGTTGAAACAGCTCCAGAACGAACTGGGTTTGAGCTACTTGTTCATCGCCCACGACCTCGCGGTCGTCCGCAACCTCTCGCACCGCATCGGCGTGATGTACCTCGGCGCACTCGTCGAGACGGCCCACTCCGACGACCTGTTCGATCGACCGATGCATCCGTACACCAAGGCGCTGATCGACGCGATCCCTGAGGTCGAAACTGATCCCACGCGCGAAAAGATCGTCCTGCGGGGCGAGGTGCCGAGTCCGTTGTCCGTGCCGAGCGGCTGCCGGTTCCGGACCCGCTGCCGCTGGGCACAGCCCCGCTGTGCGACCGAGCGTCCGGCTCTGCGCCCGATCGCCTCGACGAGCACACTCGTGGCCTGTCACTACGCGGAGTCGATCGAAAACAGCGAGCGAACTGGGGTGCCGGTCTGATCCACGACGCTCACGAGGGCGTCAAGCCTGCTCTGCCGGGTAGCGGGCGCGCCGGCACGCCCGCTACCCGTTCACCTCCGGGCACGTCCCGGACCACTACCGCCCCGGCGCCGATGACCGCCCCGTCACCGACGCGGCGTCCCGGGTGGATGAACGCGCCGACCCCGATGTGCACGCGGGAACCGACAACCGCCCCGCCCCCGATCGCCGCCAGCGGGCTGACGGTCGTGTAGTCGCCCACCAGAACATCATGACCGACCACAGCGTTGACGTTGACGAGCACGTGCCTTCCCACAACCGCATACGACTCGATGCAGGCGCCTGCCAGGAGCAGGTCGCCGGCACCGAGCTCCACCGCGGTTTCGAGATGTGCACCGGCATGGACGAGCGTGGCCGCCCGCCCTCCGCGCTCACACGCGTATGCATCGATCCGCTCCCGGGCAGCCGGATCTGCCACGCCGATGACGAATTCCGCCGCCAGCTCCTCGAACAGCCGATCCGGTCCGAGAACCGGGATCCGCTTGTCCGGGTCCTCTTCTCCGAGAAAACCAATCAACCGGTAGCCGGCGCCTCCGCGGTTGGCGCCCTCGATGAGGGCTTCCATCCGGCGGGCCAGCCCACCGGTTCCGAACACGACGAGGTTCTTCATGCTGTCGTTCATCCTCGGACCTCGAATTGAACATCGTGGAAAGCTTTCCGCGGCTTGCCGACCGGTACGGCTCGCAGGATCCCCGCGATCCGCTGCGCGGCGTGACCGTCCCCGAACGGGGAGGTCGAACGGTTCGTCAGCTCGCGGTGAGGTTCGGACATCGCCCGGTGCAGTGCCTCCGCGATCTGATCCGCGCCACATCCGCTGTCGATGACCGAAGGCGCCCGCGGCCGCCCGTCCTGGCGCGAGCCGATGTTCACGGTCGGGGTTCGCAACGCGGGGGCCTCGACCAACGCGCTCGAGGAATTCCCCGCGACGACATCGGCATGGTTCAGGAGGGACAAGTAGCGGCGCTGCCCCAGCGACGGTACGAGGACCGCCCGGTCGGCGTGGTCGGCGACGAACCGGGAAATCCGCCTCGCGATCCGCCCACCACCGGCGTCCACGTTGGCTCCGGTGAAGACGGCGACGTGGGTCTTCATTTCGCCGAGTGCGTCGAGCAGGCCGTTCAGTCCCTCGTCGCTCCCGTCCGGGTCGGCGGTCGCGGGGTGATATGTGACCGCGATGAGTCGCGTCTCGTCGGGCAGGCCCAGGTCGTCGAGAAGTTCACCGCGCGACATCAACGGGAGCGTCCGCACCGAGTCGAGGCCCAGCGCGCCGACGCAGTGCACCCGCTCCGGGGCCTCCCCCAGCTGCACCACCCGGCGACGGAACTCAGGTGTCGCGGTGAAGTGGAGGTCCGACAGCTTCGTGATCGCATGCCTGAGCGAATCGTCCAGAGCGCCTTCGGTGATCTGCCCGCCCGCGATGTGGGCAACCAGCCGGCCTTGCAGCATGGCCACGGTCGCCACGGCCAGCGCCTCGTACCGGTCTCCGAGTACGACCAGGACATCGGGGCCGATGCGGTCAAGCGCATCTGCGTAGCCGAGCACGCCGACTCCGAACGACTTCGCCACCGCGGTGGGCGTGTCCCCGCACAGGACCATGTCGACGCGACCGCCGATCGGGAATCCGTCACGCTCGATGACCTCCACGGTGTGTCCCTGGCCGTCGACGAGGTGCCCGCCACTGACCAGCAACCGGAGATCGATGTCCTGGTCACGGTGCAACTCTTCGATCAGGGCGAGCAGCGGCCCGTAGTCGGCGCGAGACGCGGTGAAAACGCAGATTCTTCGCATGGCCTGCCCTCACACTGCCGAGTCGTGGCGTGAGTGCGTGCTGTTCAGCGCAGCGCGAAGACTGACGACGACCCGCTCCTGATCGCGCTCGGACAGGTGCGCCGAACTCGGCAAGGACACGCCTCGGCCGTGGAGCTCCTCGGCCGTCTCGCCGGCCAGCCGTTCAACGTCCCGATACGGCGCCTGCAGGTGGAGCGGGGGCCACAGCGGCCGCGCGTGAACTCCGGCTCCCTCGAGGCAGGCCACTACCGCCGCAGTGCTGGAGGCGTCGTTCAGTAGCACCGAGTAGAGCCAGAACGTCGGATCCGCCCAAGGGGCGTGCGGTGGTGGTGACGCCGGCAAGCCGTGTAGCGCGCGTCCGTACCGAGCGCTGATTTCTCGTTTTGCGGCGAGCAGGTCATCGAGGCGCTCGAGTTGCCCAAGACCGAGCGCGGCCGCGACGTTGGTCAGGCGGTAGTTGTAGCCGACGGTGTCGTGCACGTAGTACTTGCCAGCGGTGTTCGCCTGTGTCGTGAGGTGTTTGGCCATGGCAGCCCGCTCGGCGTCATCAGTCGTGATCATTCCGCCACCACCGGTTGTGATCAGTTTGTTGCCGTTGAAGGAAAAACATCCGAAGTCGCCGATCGCGCCCGCTCGCGCGGGCGCCGGCTTTCCCGCCACCCACGCGGCACCGAGGGACTCCGCGGCATCCTCGACTATCCGGATCCCGAACTCTGCCCTGAGCTCCAGCAGCGGCTCCATCCGCGCCGGGTGTCCGAGCACGTGCACGACTTCGACGATGTCCGGGATCCGACGTCCTGTCCTGGCGCGGTATCGCACCGTGTCGTAGAGCATTTCGGTGTTCATGTTCCAGGTGTCGCGCTCGCTGTCCACGAGCAACAGGTCGGCACCCGTGTACGAGACCGCGTTGGCCGAGGCGATGAACGTGAAGTCGGACAGCGCGACCTGTGTGCCCGGCCCGGCTCCAGCCAGACGCAGCGCCACATGCAGAGCCGCGGTGCCGGAAGAACACGCCACGGCGTGACGCGTACCGATGACCCGCGCGAAGGCGTGCTCGAACCGTTCGACGAACGGACCGACCGAGGAGACGAACCCGCTGTCCAAGCACTCCTGTACGTAACGCCGCTCCACGTTTCCCAGAGTCGGCTCCGCCAGAGGGATCATACGTGGTACCTCGTCGCGTGACGGGTGTCCACGCGTGGCCGCATCCAACGGGCGGTCTCTTCCAGGCCTTTGGCCAGGGGCCAGGAAGCTCGCCAGTTGAGCAACGTTCCCGCTTTGGTGGGATCGGACAGGAGTACGTCGACTTCGGCTGCCGGCGGGCGGGCCCGCCGCTTGTCCGTGACGACCTCGGCCTCGGACCCCGTCACCTCGCAACACAGCGCGAACAGCTCGCCGATCGACACCGTCTGCCCAGTACCCAGTTGCACGAGCGACCCGGGACTCAGCCGCGCCGCCGCCATCGCCAGGAACCCGTCCACCGTGTCCTCGACGAAGGTGAGGTCACGGCGGGGGGCGAGGTTTCCGAGCCGGACCTGACGCGCACCCGCGAGGAGCTGGCCGAGGATCGTGGGGATGACGGCTCGGGCGGACTGCCTGGGGCCGTAGGTGTTGAACGGTCGCAGTGTCACGACGTTCGTACCGTACGTCCGCGCGTAAGCCTCGCACATCTGGTCCGCGGCGATCTTCGTCGCCGCGTACGGCGACTGTCCCCGGAGCCGATGTCCCTCCGTGATCGGAATTGTCTCCGGGGTGCCGTAGACCTCACTCGTGGAGGTGTGGATCATCTGCACCTCCCGCGCGTCGCGCACCGATTCCAGCACGTTGAGAGTTCCCCGGATGTTCGTCTCCACGTACGACTCAGGTGCGTCGAAGCTGTACGGGATCGCGATCAGGGCCGCGAGGTGGAAGACGATCTCGGTGTCCCGTACGGCGTTGGCCACGAACCGTCGATCACGGATGTCGCCCAGCCGCACGTCCACGCGCGCCAGCTGGTCGTCGGCGAGCTCGTCGAGCCAGCCGAAGGATCCGTTGGGGTTGTACGCGCAGAACGCGCGAACCTCGGCACCTTCCCTGAGCAGACGATCGACCAGGTGGCTGCCGATGAAGCCGTCGGCACCGGTAACCAAGACGTTTCTTCCGGAGAACGAACCCACAGTCGGCCCCTCGTCGTCGCATCGGCGGCACGATCGTCCGCGCCCGTGCACGTGTCACCGCCCATGGTGTGGGATCGGCGCCGGGTGCGACGAGGCCCCGATTTACGCTGCCGCGACGTTGACAGATCGACGTCTCCCTTCATACGATACGTCTGTTTCACTCAGCGAAATCTCCGTACGAGGGTTGTTCAGGGGAGCCATGGGACACGAGGCAGGACTCGCCGGTGAGCCGGGCACAGCCGATCCCGTCGACGTTCGCGAGGTTCGCATTCCCTTCGCTGACGGATCGGGGTCGCTCGCGGCTGATCTTTATCCCGCATGCCGGGCAGATCGGGCTCCGACCATCGTCACCATGGTTCCCTACCGCAAGGACGTGGCAGGAGGCATCAGCTACGACCACGCCTTCCGCTGGTTCGCCCGGCGCGGGTACAACTGCCTGCTGGTCGATTGCCGCGGGACCGGCTCCTCCGACGGGCCGGCTCTGCCTCCGTTCGCCCCAGAGGAAGCCGACGACGCCCTGCAGGTGATCTCCTGGCTGGAGCTGCAGGACTGGTGCGACGGCAGTGTGGGCATGTGGGGAAGCTCTTACGGTGGCATGACCGCGATGAAAGCGGCGGTTCGCAAGCCCCGTGGCCTGAAGTGCATCATCGCCATGGTGGCGATGACCGATCCCGAACTCGACTTCGTCCACCCCGCCGAAGGTTCGAGCGACCTTGGTCCATTCGCCATGTGGGGGGCCAACACGCTCGCGCTGCAGCTCCTGCCGCCCGTTCGAACGCCGTCCCGCCAAGACGAACAGCGTTGGGAGGAGCGGTTGAACCTGTCTGGCTCCTACCTCGCTGACCTCGCTGAGCACGGGCCTGGGGACCCGGTGTGGCGCGAACGCGCCATCGATGCCGCATCGGTCAGTGTGCCCACCTTCTGCGTCGGCGGGTGGCGTGACATGTGCACGGACAGCATGATCCGCGCCTATGAGGCCATACCGGCACCCAAAAAGCTGATCGTGGGCCCTTGGATGCACTCGCAGCCCCAGGATTCCTTCGTGGAGCCGATCGATTTCCTCCCGATCGCGCTGCGGTGGTGGAACCACTGGTTGATCGGGGAGGAGACGGGCATCCTGGACGAACCTCCCGTCACCGTGTACGTGCAGAAAAGCAGGCCGGGTTGGCACGCGCTCGACCGCTGGCCCCCGTCGTCGACGACGGCGTACTGGTCAAGGGATTCGGACGTGCCCGAGCTGCGTGAGATGACGGACCGAGCGCACCGGTCCGCCGATGTCGAACACATCGACAGCGACCCGACAGTCGGCGCGCTCAGCGGTTTGTGGGGAGTACCTTCCGCGGGGTACGGACTTCCCCAGGACCAGCAGGAGGACGACGCGCGTTGCCTGTCGCTGACGACGAGGCCGCTGGACAAAGGCCTCCTGCTGGTCGGACGACCACACGTCGAGGTCACGGTGTCGCACCGAAGTGGCGACAGCGAAGCCGCTCAGCTCTTCGTTCGACTCACCGACGTGGACCCGGCTGGCCGTTCACATCTGATCACGGCGGGCGCCTCTCCGGTGACGGAACCGGGAGCCATCAAGATCCCTCTTCGCGCCACTGCTTACCAGGTAGCGGCGGGTCACCGTGTCCGCGTCAGCCTCAGTACTGGCGACTTCCCTCGGATCCGGCCAAGGCCGGAGGCAGCCGAGCTGAAGATCACCGATGTTGTCGTGGAGACCCCATCACCGCGTGACGCGCTCGAACGATCACTCGACCTGCCGCCGCCGGCACCTCGACCGGTCACCTCTGATGATCGGTACGATCCGGCCTGGTCCATCAGACCCGACCGCTTGAACCAGCGGCTCGAGGTCGTTCTCGGACACGACTCGTCCGGCCGGATGCCGTCGGGCCAAGTCCTCCGAGCCCACCGGGAAGTCCACGCCGAGGTGTCCAAACGCGCACCGGCCGACGCCGCGATCCGGGCGCACGAGGAGCTGGTCGTCCAGCGCAACGGCACGACACTCGCCCGGGTTGGCGTCGACCTCCACCTGTCCGCCGGCGACTTGATCGCGCACGCGGTTGTCGAACGAAACGGCCTGCCGGTGTTCGAAGGAGGATGGTCGTTCCGCTCCGCACGGGAGCCGCACGGTCACGAGACAGTGTCCTCCGAGCTCAGCACGTGACGTGAGCGCACCGTGCTCGCCGCGACGACCGCAGCCACGCAGGCACCAGCCGCGATGAGCAACATCGTGCTCTGGAAAGCTGCCTGGTAAGCGCCGCGCGCAGCGACTTCCCACTGCGCCGCGGACTGTCCAGCGGGTTGCGCGAACCTGCCCGCAGCCACTCCCGCCAATACCTCAGGGGGGAGCGGGCCCACGGCCCCGGTGAGCGACGTGCCGACGCGGGTCTGGAAGAACACACCGGTGAAGCTGAGTCCGAGTACCACACCGAGCTGCTGCAGACACTGGTTGTGGCCGGACGACAGGCCGGCACGTCCCGGCCCGGCCTCGTGCAGGACGACCATCAACCGCACCGGATTCCACAGGCCCATCCCCAGGCCGAACAGGACCATCATCGGCAAGAGCATCGCCAGTGAGTCCAAGGGGCGGACAAGTCCGGCGAGCACACCGCCTGCCGCGACGAACGACATCGAGGTGATGAGAATGCCGCGCGGTGAGCAGATGCGCAACAGCCGGGCCGACGCCATGTTGCCCGCCCAGATGAGGATCGTCCACGGCAGCAGCGTCAGTCCAGCAGTCGCCGGTGACAACCCCAGACGGTTCTGCAGGTAGGCCATCGAGAAGAAGATCGCCGGCACCGAGGTCGCCCCGGTGAGCAGCGCCAGCAGTGACATGCCGTTGGTGGTGATGCTGCGGAACAACGAGAGGTCGAGGAGGGCATCAGCGCCACGGCGAGCTTCAGTGAGGAGGAAGGCAGTCATGGCGACCACGGCGGCAGCCAGAACGACCCAGACCAGCGTGCCACTCACCGGCTGCTGCCCAATGCTCATCGCCGAGACCACCGTGAGGGTGATCGCGACGATCATCAACGCACCGCCCGTCCAGTCGGTGGCAACGGCTTTCCGGCCCGTCGCGACGGGCACGTGCCGCTGAAGGGCCCACCCGATCAGCAGGCACAACGGAACGTTGATCAGGAATATCAGGCGCCAACCGCCGAGCAGGACAAGCATGCCGCCGACCACCGGACCGAAGGCCATCGCGAAACCCGCGACCGAACCGAAGACGGCCAACGCTCGGGGGCGGGATCTTCCCGTGAACACTTCACTGAGAAGCGCTGGACCGACAGCGAGCAGGGTGGCACCACCGACCCCCTGGACGGCTCGCGCGGCGATGAGCAACTCCGTGTTCCCGGCTAGACCACAGGCCAACGACGCCGCAGCGAACACGCACAGACCGGCCGTGAAGGTCCGCTTCCTACCCCACCGATCCGAAACCGAACCGGCCAGCAGGAGGAACACCGCCAGTGCCACCGCGTAGGCATCGATGACCCACTGCAGCTCGTGGAAGCCGGCCCGGAACTCCTGCCCCAGTGCGGGGAGCGCGACCTGGACCGCGATCACGTCTAGCTGCACCAAGCCGGCAGTCGCCGCAACGGTCGCGAGCGACCACCGCCGCGTCGTCACATCCTCGAGGACACGCAATGTCGCTCCTCAAGCTGTCCAATGCCGTGTGATCACCCGGATGCCGTTGACCTCGACCAGCCCTTCGGCCCGCAACTGGTCGTCTTCGACGGTCACCCGCGCCTCCACGATCACGTCGTCGCCCGACTCGGTACGGACCGACGCGCGGCCGGACCCCTTTATCTCGGTGCTCGTCGCATTCCGGTCCGAGACCGTCGCGCGCATCGTGCGATCAATGATCAGCAAGTGCTCGCCGCCGGACTCGTATGGAGCCCCCTCAGTCGTGTCGATCCGCACAGCCGCGCCGCCGCTCACGTGGTCGCGGGATGTCTCCCACACGGGGTCCGGCAGTTTCACCCGGCTCGTTCCTCCCGTCGATTTCGCGGGTCGAGGCACGGCAACGGGTCGCAGGGTGCTCTCCTCCAAGATGGGCAGTTCGAGCCGCGACCAGTGTCCCTTCGCGCCGGAAAGCCGGTTCGCGGAGGCGACAGCGAGGCAGGAAGGCCCATTCACCGGCCAGAGCCGGGGAAAGTCGTTGTCCGCCAGTACCAGCCGCAGGCGGTGCCGCCGCGCCACCCGGTAGCAAGTCGAGTTCATCGTGACGGTGACTTCGTCCCGCGTGCCGGGAGTCAGACCGGCGACGCCGACAGCAATAGCCCGTGAACGCCCCGCCTCGTCGACGTCGGTCAACTTGGCAACGCAACGTACCGCTGTCGTGTCCTCCCCGCACACCAGTCGTAGAACCGGCCGGCCGGTGATGATGAGGTCCTCCGCCAGCGCATCGCTGGTGAAAGCCATCGACCGTCGATCATCGTCGGTCTGGTCGAGCGGGTAACCGAACACCGCGGTCGGCGTCGTCCACAAACCCGTCAGGGCACCGACGGTGGAATCGTTCTGATGGGCCGCGATGGCTTCGTCCTCGCCAGTCGCCCCACGCTCATCCACCGGCGCCAGTTCGTCCACGCCCATTACCGCATAACTTCGCACAACACTGTCCGGAGGTGGCCATGCTCGCGGGGTGTACCAGCCAGGGCGCGTTCCCTCGAGATAGATCATCTCGTCGTGGTCGGCGCTGTTACCGGTCTCAGCGTCCCGGAGCCACCGGTCCCACCAGTCACACGTCAACTCCGCCGTGCTGACCGGCTCCCTCGGAGACGCGTCGACGAAGGTGTGGAGCCACGGACCCGCGAGCAGCTTCTTCGGCACGGAGAGCTCCTCGTAGGCTTGGATCATGTTGTCGCAGTAGACGTCCCGCCACCCAGCCACACAGAAGGTCGGGACCTCGATGCGCCCGATGTCCACAGCACGTTCCCGCCAAACCGGGTCGCCCGCCTTGTTGCGCCACGCGTCGAGCACCAGGGGTGTGAAGCCACTCGCCCGCGCTTTCCAGCGTCGCCCATCGACGTCATCGCCCGCGCGCAACGCCGGCATCATGCTGAAGATGATGTCCAGGAGCGCGAACCGTCCGAAATATCCGATCCCCCCACGCTGGTGAGCAGGGTGGATCAGATCTCGCTCGATGTCCGTCGCGGCGAGCATGGCCACAACGGCCTTCAGGGACGGTGGCCGCAGGCTTGCCGTTGCGAGTGTGAGCATCCCGCCGTGCGACGACCCCCACATCCCGACCGCTCCGTCGCACCAGCTCTGGTCAGCGATCCACTCGACCACCGCAGCCCCGTCCTCACCCTCGCTCGGACTGAGCAACGGAACCGCCTCGCCATCGGACGAACCAGTCCCCCTGGTGTCCACGAGAAGCGAGGCGTATCCGCGCTTCGCGAAGTAGCGGAGAAATCGTCGGACACCCATGCCGGCCATCGCATCCTTGCGGACACTGTGCATGGTCACGACGGCAGGACACGGCTTGGTGACCAGTGGCATGTAGATGTCGGCGGCCAAGCTCACCCCGGGTGAGCTCGACGGAATCCGCACGTCCTTCACGACGATGACATCGAACTCCTTCGGGGGATTCACCGATCGTCCTTCACGCACATCGGCTCGGACCTCATCCAAGGCCGTACCCCCCGGAGACCGTGAGCACTTCGCCGGTCAGGTAGCCACATCGAGCGCCACTGAGGTACATGACCACGTTCGCCAGTTCCTCGATCGAACCCAGCCTGCCTTGAGGTGTCTTCGCGAGCACTTGCGTCCTCAACCGCTCGTCGCTGCCGAAGGCGGACCCGAGGCCGATGTCGAAGAAACCGGGTGCCACCGCGTTGACGAGGATGCCGTCCACAGCCCAGTCGACGGCGAGTGCGCGGGTGAGGCCCTCGATCCCCGCCTTCGAAGCCACGTAGGCGCTGAGGCCTCGCCGGGGCACTCGCGCCATGATCGAGGAAGTCAGCACGAGACGACCCCTGCCTGTCGCCGCGAGGTGGGCGTGTGCGGCACGGGCCGTGTTGAAGGTTCCTGTGAGGTTGACATCGATCACGCGACGCCACACATCGTCCGAAAGCTTGTGCGCACGGTGGGACGGCAGGGACACTCCCGCGTTCGCGACCACGGAATCGATCCGGCCGAACTGCTCGGCAACGCCCTTGATCGCGGTATCCGTCTCAGCGGGATCGGAAACATCGCAGCCGAATGTGGTGACCTCGGTGGGGAGGTCGTCGGCCAGGCGCTTCAGCGCACCGATATCCCGCGCGAGGAGCCCCAGCCGTGCTCCGCGCTGAGCGAACGCGCGGGCGAGCTCGCTCCCGATGCCGCGACTGGCTCCGGTCACGACGACCACGCGACCTGCGAAATCCATTGCGTCGTCAGTCATGGGACGTCTCCTCGCCATGTGTGTAGGCCCAAGTCAGGAGAGCGCCGCCCCAGCTCATTCCACCGCCGAACGTCACGAGCACGACCCGGTCGTCCTCACCGATCTGCCCGCCGCGCACGGCGTGATCGAGGGTGATCGGCACTGATGCCGCCCCGGTGTTCCCGAAGTGTTCGACCGTGCGGCACATCACCCCCGGCGCGAGCCCGAGCGCGGAGTCGAGTTCAGCGAGCATCACACCGTTGGCCTGGTGCGGCACGAGGTGCTGGACGTCGTCGAGGGTCAGGCCGGCCCGCTTGAGGAGTTGTTCGACCACCTCCGGCATGACCTGTCCGGCGAGTTCGCGCACCGGCCTGCCGATCATCTTGAAGTAGTGCAGGCCGTCAGCGAGTGTCTGCGGGGAAGCCGGTCGCCGGCTCCCGCCTGCGGGCACCTGGACGAGATCGGCCCGCTTCCCGTCACAACCGAGAAGCGTCGTGTGGATACCACGATCCGCGTTCGTCTTGCCCAGCACGACCGCGCCCGCTCCATCACCGAACAGGACCGCCGTCCGCCGGTCGTCGTAGTCGAGGATGCGTGAATAGATGTCGGCACCGATCACGAGCGCCTTCCGGCAACTGTCGTCGGCGAGCAACATGCCGTGAGCGACAACCAGGGCGTAGACGAAACCGGAGCAGACCGCGTCGACGTCGAAGGCTGCGGCCCGGTCGGCGGAGATGTTCGCCTGCACCAACGCGGCGGTGGCCGGAATCGGCTGGTCCGGAGTGGACGTGGCGACGATGACCAGATCCAGCTCGTCCGGACTGGTGCCCGAGCTCTGGAGCGCTCGTCGGGCCGCGGCTGTCGCCAGGTCCGAGGTCGCCTCACTCCCGTCCGCGACACGCCGTTCCCTGATGTGCGTCTTGTCGACGATCCATTGGCCCCCTGTGCCGAGGCGATCACCCAGTTCCGTACTCGTCAGGACTGTGGGCGGCAGGTATGAGCCGGTGCCCAACACGACGGTCTTCATCATCGGAGTGCTCGTTTCCGCTCTGCTCGCGAGTTTGCAATGTGTGTACGACTGGTGATCGCACTCATGCCTGGCCCCGTGCACGTGCCAGCTCGTCGGGTCTCCCGATGTCCTGCCAGTCGTCCCGGAGAGACCAGGAGCAGACTCGTTCACCGCGGCTGATGCAGTCCACGAAGAGCTCGGTGATCGGATACAGCTGCCCGTGCGGCACCCGGGACAACAACGCCGGGTCGATCACGTAGATTCCGGCGTTGACCTCCCAGGTGGGGGTCGGCTTTTCCACGATGCGCACCAGTTCGTTCCCATCGCATTCGGTGACCCCGAACGGGATCTGGTGTTCGTACGTGCTGGTCGCGATGGTCGCCACCGCGCCGCTGCCGGCGTGGGCGTTCAGCAACCCATCAACGGAAAACCCGGTGATCAGGTCGCCGTTCATCAACAGCAACGGTTCCGCCGGCGCGTATCCCAGTTCACCGAGCAGACGCAGCGCTCCGCCGGTGCCGAGTGGCACGTCGGGGTCCTCGCGCAGGTATTCGATGGAGCAACCGAATTGCGAGCCATCGCCGAAGTGTTTCTCCACGATACTCGCGAGGTAGTTGACGGACAGGAAAATCCGTTCGATGCCCGCACCGACGAGATGGAGGACCAGACGCTCCAGAATCGGGCGACCCGCGACGGGGAGCATCGGTTTCGGAATGGTCTTCGTCAGTGGACCGAGTCGCGTTCCCTTGCCACCAGCCATGATTATCGCCCAGTTGGGGCGCTTTCGCACGCCGAGCACACGGTTCTCGATGTGCAGGCCTTCGACGTGCCCTTCGTCGTCGAGGATCGGCACCTGGCGCAGCCCGAGGGCACGCATCAGGTCCAGCACTTCGGCACGGCCCGACTTGGATCCGACGGTCATCATCGGCGGCCGGATCAGGTCGGACACGGGGTCGCCCAGATTCGCTCCTTGCAGCAACGAACGCCGCAGGTCGTTTTCGGACACCGCGCCCAGAAGCTTGTGTCGGGTGTCGGTGACCAGGACCTCGCTGATTTCGTGCATGTCGATGACCAGCAGCGCGTCACGGACAGTGGCGTCCGGGCCTATCAGTAGTTCCTTGAGGCACATACTTCACCCATTCATCCGGTCCCCAGCACAAGTCGATGTTTCCCAACGGTGACGGCGGACAGCCAGGGGACGAGTTCACCCAGCAGCGGGCTCAGCGCGCCGGGGGCGCAAAACAGATGAAAGCGTGCGCGAAACGTACGGTGCGGGGGCCAGGGGCGGAGCTACGGTCGTGGCCCAATCGGCGGAACTAGGAGCCCTGAAGATCATGGAAGTGGACCTGAACCAGCCCATCTCGCACCTGATCCGGGCCGCTCGGCGGGAGCGGAAGCTCAGTCAGTACACCCTGGCGCGCGAACTGGCGACCGTTTCGGGGCGGCCGACCGTCACGCGTGATCTGGTGGCCCGTTGGGAACGCGGGCACCAGATCCCGCGGCTGGGCACCCGACGATGGCTGTCCGTCGTCCTGCAGGTGCCCCAGGAACGGCTCGACCAGGCGGCCGCGGCCGCCCGGCGGCGAAATCGGCTCGGGCACGCCGTCGTCACCGACAACGCGCCCGCCACGCCCGGGCCCGCGCGCCGCGCGCAGGGCACCCCGGCCCTCCTCCCGGTCTTCCGGTCGCGCGTGCAAGCCGGCATCCTCGCGGCCACGCTGCTGAACCCGGACCGCTCGTTCAGCCTCACCGAACTGGCCGAGCACTCCGGCAGCTCCCTCGCCTCCGTGGACAAGGAGAACAAGCTCCTCGAGAAGGCCGGCATCCTCACCAGCCGCCGCGAGGGCACGATCCGCCTGATGCGCGCGTCCGGGGACGGGCCGCTCGCGCGCCCGCTCGCCGAACTGCTGCGCCTCACCTACGGCGTCCCCCAGATCCTCGGCGAGGAGTTCGGCAACGTGCGCGGCGTGCTGCGCATCCTGGTCGGCGGCGTGTGGGCGGACCGGTTCGCCGGCCTGCCGGGCCCGGCCCCGGAGAGCATCGAACTGCTGGTGTCCCTGCAGCCCGGCGCACCCGCCGACGAGCAGGGCCTGCACACCGCCGCGCGGCGCGCCGAGCAGCGGCTCAAGCGCCCGGTGAGCTTCTCGATCGCCGCGCCCGAGCGTGGCCTGGACGGCCTGCAGATCCCGCGGCAGCGGCCGGGCCACCCGGTCGTCGAGATCGCGCCCATCCCGCCCCGGCAGGTGCCGCTGGCCTCCGGCGTCGGCCTCAACGGGCACGACGTCGTCATCCAGCTGGTGCGGGCCGGTCACCTCGACCTCGTCGGCGGGCCCGCGGCCAACGGGCAGCCGTTCCTGGACCTCGCGGCCAAGCACATCTCCTCGGCCGAACGCCTCGCGGAGGTGTCGCCGGACTCGGCGTTCCTGCTGCTGGCCAAGGCCGCGCAGCTGATCGGCTCGGGCCTGCTCGCCCGGCAGGGGCTGCGGCCCGCGCTGTCCGCGCCGGAGCAGGTGGTCGGCACCGCCGTGGCGGCCCAGTTCGGGCACCAGTTCTCGCAGATCGAGCTGCTCCGCCAGCGGGCGCGGGAACTGGACATGCCCACCAGCCGGGACAGCCACATCCTGCCCTCGGAGGCCAAGACCTACCTGGGCACCGTGCGCACCCTGCTCGCGGCCGCCCGCGAGGTCGCCGGCAAGCTCGCCCTGTTCCACTGATCGGGGTCGAAACGAAACCGATACCGGGGCGGCGAAACGAAAATGTCGGTACCCACGGCTAACCTCGCAGCAAGTGGACGACCACCTCGACGGGGAGGTGTGCGATGACGGTTCTGCGTACGGTCGCGGGTGAGATCGCGAGTGTGGTGACGCACGCGGTCCGGTACCCGGCGGGCATCGGACGGCGCTGGGCGATCCACCCGGTCCGCCGGAGCGTGCCGGCGCCGGTATCGGGCCGCCCGCTGGTGGTGCTGCCCGGTCTGGCCGACAACACCGCGATCTTCACCGACCTGAAGCTCGCGCTCGACCGCTGCGGCGCCGGGCCGGTCGTCTCGTTCAGCTACAGCCTGCTGCTGCGGGACGTCCGGTCCGCCGCCGCGCGGCTGGCCGGGCAGATCGAGCAGCTGTGCGAGGTCACCGGCGCGGCGAAGCTCGACCTGGTCGGCCACAGCCTCGGCGGCCTCATCGCCCGCTACTACGTGCAGCGGCTCGGCGGGCACGAGCGAGTCGGCACCGTGGTCACCGTGGGCACGCCGCACGGCGGCACGGTCGCGGCCTGGCTCTTCTCGCCGATCCCGCTGGCGCGCCAGCTGCGCCCGGGCAGCGACCTGCTGGCCGAGCTGGACCGGCCGGCGCCGGAGGTCGCGACGAAGTTCGTCACGTTCTCCAGCGACGGCGACGAGCTGGTGCTGCCCAGCCGCCACGGCCGCATCGAACACCCCGACCTCGACGTGCGCAACGTGGTGCTGCCCGGGGTCGGTCACCTGGCGCTCGCCGCGCACCGCCAGGTCGTGGAGGAGATTTGCGCGCTGTCCGCGCCCGTCGCCGCCCCGGACGACGACGGGGAGACACTCACCCGGTCGGCCTGACGGGGGCGACGATGGAACAACGACGAAACCTCTCCCGCCGCGCGATGGCGATGCTGCGTGCCGTGAGCGCCGGCCGCGCGGAGATGACGTGCAGCTCGGAGCCGGACCTGTTCATCGACGGGCTCCCCTGCTGCGACCAGGTCACGGCCCACCTGCTCGCGCACGCCGGGTTCGTCTGCCCGTCGCGGCCGGGCCTGCTCGGCCAGCGGGTGGGCGTGCGGCTGACCGAGGCCGGCCGCGAGATCCTCGCCGCCCCACCCGAAGCGGCCTGAAAAAAACCGCTGGCCACGGCCGACACAATCAGGGGCATGACCGGACCGTGGATGCTCGACGAGCTCGCCCATGCCGGGCCCGAACACCTCGACCCCGGCTTCGTCGCCGGTTTCGATCGCAAGCAGGGCCGGCCGGACCCGTCGGAGGACCTCGCCCTGCTGGACGGCCGCACCGTCGTCGACCTGGGAGCGGGCACCGGCCGCTTCGCCATCGCCGCCGCGGAGCGGTTCGACCGGGTGGTGGCGGTCGACGTGTCGCCGGCGATGCTCGCCGTGATCCGGTCCGCGGGGCTGCCGAACGTCGAGTGCGTCCAGGCCGGGTTCCTCACCTACGAGCACCTGGGCGAGCCGGCGGACGCGGTGTTCACGCGGCACGCGCTGCACCAGCTGCCGGACTTCTGGAAGGCGATCGCGCTGCACCGCATCGCCGGGATGCTCCGGCCGGGCGGGCTGCTCCGGCTGCGGGACCTGATCTACGACTTCCAGCCGGGCGAGACGGAATCGGCCCTGCGGGACTGGTTCGACCAGGCGGCCACCGATCCGGAGACCGGCTACACCCGCGACGACCTGGCCGAACACGTGCGGACCGAGCACAGCACCTTCCGGTGGCTGCTCGAGCCGATGCTGGACGCCGCCGGGTTCGAGGTCCTGGACGTGCAGTTCACCGGCCGGGTCTACGGGGCCTACACCTGCCAGAAGCGGGTCTAGGCGGAGCGCGCCGAGGCCTGCTGTACCCTTCTCAGCGGAGGATTGGCCGAGCGGCCTAAGGCGCACGATTGGAAATCGTGTTGGGTGTAACAGCCCTCACGGGTTCGAATCCCGTATCCTCCGCCGCTGAACAGGCAAAACGCCGGGCGACCCGCACAGGGTGCCCGGCGTTTCGCCGTTGAGGGTGCAGTTTGGGTTGCAGTTGGCCCCTGTCAGGCGGGGATCGGCACCCCCGCCGGGCCGTCGTCACCGTCGCCGAGCAAGGCAAACAGGGGCCGCGCCAGGTGGTCGGGAAGCGAGCCAGCGAGCCGCCGGATGCCCTCCCGCTGGTCCTCGGACAGCTCCGGGCCGCCGTCGTCCGCAGCCGCGCTGGCGTCGGCCCAGATGTGCCCACCGACTTGCTCCGCGACGGCGGTCACCAGGTCGTAGGTGACGTGCATGTACCGCTTCGCGATCCCGGCGTCCGACCAGCCCATCAGCTCCATGACCGCGGGCAACGGCACCTTGAGCACGAGCAGCACCGTCGCGGCCGTGTGGCGGGCGTCGTGCAGCCGCGCGTCACGGACACCGGCCTCTCGCAGCAGTGCCTTCCAGGCCCGGTGATCCTCGGTGGGGTGGACCGGTCGGCCGAGCAGGTTCGTGAAGACCCACCCGCCTTCCTCCCAGAGGTTCGCCGCCCGCTCGCGGTCCTGCTCCTGCCGGGCCCGGTGCGCCTCCAGGGCTTCCACGACCTGGTGCGGCACGCCGACCGTCCGGCGGCCCGCTCGTGACTTCGTCTCCGAGGCCACCACTCCCCCGCCGTGCCGGTCCGGGCAGTGCGCGCCGAGCCGGTGTCCGCACGAGCCTTCCGGTTGGCAACCGTGCCGCCAGGTGCGCTGTTGCAGGGCCCGCCGGATCGTGACGGTCCCACTCCCCCGGCGCGCAGCACATTCCTTCGGGCTCAACTTCTGTCGGCACGCACTGTTCCGGACGCACCCGTGTTTCCAAGTGATCGAGATATCCGACCACTTCAATCCGAGCGCTTCGCCACGGCGGAGTCCGAGTGACAACGCCACGACGTACCGCGCGCCATTCCGCATGGCCGATGCTGCCTCGATCAGTCGCCGAGCCTCGTCCTGCGAGAACGGCACGATCTCCTCTTCCTCGATTCGCGGCGGTTTCGCGATGCGCGCCGGGTTTTCGACGATGTGCCGACGGCGCACAGCCTCATTCAGCGCCGCCCGTACGGTCCGGTGTGCCAGGTGGACAGTGCCGGGCCGCAGAGCGGGTTTTCCTTTGGGCGTGTAGTTCTCTTCCTGCATCCTGCGGTAAAGCGCCTCCAGGTGTTCGGGTTGCAGCTTGTCGATTCGATGTTTGCCGATCCCCGGAATGAGGTGGTTGTAGACCGACGATCGGTAGCCGACCATTGTCGTGTGGCGCACGGACGGAGCCGCGATGTTCTCGACCCAGTATCGCAGCCACTTTTCCACCGTCCAGGCCCGGCCGGGCTTGCGGACTTTCCCGCTGTCGCGCATCCGTTCCAGCTCGCGAACGGCTTCGATGACTTCCGCCTCGCTCGACTTCTTGACGTGGCGACGGTCCGGCTTCCCGTCGTCATGGACGCCCATGGTGACCCAGCCGTGCCACTTGCCGTCCTTGCCGAGGTAGATCGAGCTGGCACCGTTTGGCCGGCGGGTGCCTTCGGGTCGTTTCTTGCGTGCCATGTCGTGTCCCCCTTGGTGGTCAGGCAGCGGCGGGCTGCTCGGCGGTGAGTTGTTCGACGTAGGCCGTGAGCGCAGCGGCCGGGACGCGCCGGAGGTGTCCGATCCGGACGGTTGCGATGTGTCCGGCCTTGATTAGCGCGTACATGGTGGTGCGGCCGACGCTGAGGGCGCGGGCGGCCTCTTCTACGGTCAGCAGAACCCGGCCGGGGTCGGTGATGTGGGCGGTGTCCATCTGATGCGGCTCCCGTGAGTGGTGCTGGTGATGGGGGCGGCAGATGGCATGGTGGTGCTCCTTCCGTGATGCGGGCAGGGTGAATCGGCCGGTGAGTCCGGCGCGGTGGCGTGAATATTCACGCCGGGCTGGTCGGGCCCGTTCACGTTGCCTGGGCTGCGAGAAAGGGCGGGACGTGAATGGAGTGAGTGAGGTGAGCGGCGCGGCGAAAGCGGCCTGAGTCCGGGTGTTCGTCGCCCGTGGCGCGTTCACTCACTCGTCCTGCGCGAGTTACGGCCCCTACGAGCCACCAGCCCCCGCTTGCCGGGGGTACGACGCCCGCCGTCCCGGTTCCGAGCTGCGCCGTAACTCCGTAACTTCGCGCTTATCAGCACGGGTTACGCCCCCCGTCCAGGCACGAGTTACGTCCGTAACTCGCTCGCCGACCGTAACTCGCTCCGTAACCCGGTTCGGCGCTGTCGGGGAGGGAGTGGGGCCCTGGGTTTCCGACCCTCAGGGCTTCAGGCACGGACCGGACGCTAGGCGCTAGCTTCCTGGTCGTCGGGGTTACGAGCCGCTAGCGAGGATGCTAGATCTAGCGTCGGCGGACGCTAGCGCTCCCCGCGACGCTAGGGGCGTCGGCCCGCGACGTTCGCGGCCGCATCGGCGGATTCCGGGCATGGTCCTCCAAGAGGGTCTAGGACTCTAGGTCGCTGGTCAGCACACGCATGGGGGTCTAGGGGTGGGGTCTAGACCTAGGCCGTGTCTGACAATGTCTTTGTCCAGGTGATGGTGTCGTGGATGAGGATGGCGGTGCGGTAGAGCGTGGCCAATTTGTCGTAGCGGGTG